>NZ_CAXMZT010000003.1:265344-354097 GCF_964199965.1 Legionella sp. W05-934-2
AGGGGACGAAGCAATCCACACTCCCCGTCGTTGCGAGGAGCCCTAGCGCAGCGGAGGGGACGAAGCAATCCACACTCCCCGTCGTTGCGAGGAGCCCTAGCGCAGCGAAGGGGACGAAGCAATCCACACTCCCCGTCGTTGCGAGGAGCCGCAGCGCAGCGAAGGGGACGAAGCAATCCACACTCCCCGTCGTTGCGTGGAGCCGCAGCGCAGCGAAGGGGACGAAGCAATCCACACTCCCCGTCGTTGCGAGGAGCCGTAGCGCAGCGAAGGGGACGAAGCAATCCACACTCCCCGTCGTTGCGAGGAGCCGTAGCGCAGCGGAGGGGACGAAGCAATCCACACTCCCCGTCGTTGCGAGGAGCCGCAGCGCAGCGGAGAGGACGAAGCAATCCACACTCCCTGTCGTTGCGAGGAGCCGTAGCGCAGCGAAGGGGACGAAGCAATCCAGAATGCTCGTGGTTTGTTCCATGTGTTTCCAGAGAAAAATAACCTGGAAAAAGAAAAATTTACTATACTCATCCCCTCCCACCCTATAGAATTTATTTCTAAGCGATATCTTCAATAGAAACCTCCCCGCTTAAATAAGTCCAAAAAAAGGAAATAACATGAGTGAACGACAACCTGCCGTATATATCATGGCAAACAAACGAAATGGTACCATCTACACAGGGGTCACCAATGATTTGACCAGAAGAGTATTCGAACACAAATATGCCAATATTGGCGGATTTACCAAAAAATACGGTTGTAAATACCTGGTGTATTACGAACTCGCAGACGACATAATGAGCGCCATAACACGGGAAAAACAACTCAAAGGAGGCTCAAGGCAAAAGAAAATAGCGTTAATTGAAAGTGTGAATCCCTTTTGGGAAGACTTATATGATAAGTTAGTGGAATTATGAGCGATCGCGGTCTTCTGGATTGCTTCGTCCCCTCCGCTACGCTCCGGCTCCTCTTAACTAACTTCACAATTTGTATATTATTTGATCTCAACGATCTTCTGGGCTGCTTCGCGTTGCTCGCAGTGACGACGAAGTTAGTTCGGAACGTTTTTCAGACCCCGTATAAAGGCTCTTAACGACAGCTACTTGCTTATCGATGATCATTCAAAAATAATTAAACCCCAATCTACTGCACAATCTGATCAATCACCGGCAAATCAATCACATCCCCCGTAACGCTAGTCACATGCACATAAGCCACATCGCCTTGACCATTGGATAATTGATACAAATTACCACTACCTTCCGTGCCTAAATTATCGTTTGGCCCTAGCTCAACTTGCTCAGCATTATGAAGGATGACTTTATCGCTGCTATCGCTGATGATTTTTAAAACGGAGACATTCCCTTGATTTTCAAGACTTAAACCTAATTCACTTTCATTTCCGGTTAAACTGATAACAGCATCATAATCAAGTTCAAGCGTATTGCTGCCATTGCCACTCATATCCACCAACTCAAATCCTCCTTGGAAATGATCGTTGATTTCAGTAGAGTACAAATTCATACCCGTTTCATGAAAGACAATCGTATCAATACCAGCACCGCCAATATATCGACCGAGATGACCAAAATCATCGGGTATTTCAAGTGTATCATCCGAATCCATTAAATGAATAATGTTATTAAGCGTTGCCTCGCTAACATCGCTATCAAAGATAGATAATGCCACATCAGCTAGTTTACCAGTACTACCATCCGCATAGGTAAAGGTTGATTCACCAAATACTAACACCTCATCGTTCGCAGCGTTATACGCTTGCTCATCACTCAGCAAATTAATACTAACAATGCCATAACCACTTAAGCTTCTATATTCACCTTCCTCACTGACACCATTCATATTAACATCTTGCCACAATCCAAATTGTGAGAAAGCCGCATCTTGGGCATCAAGCACCCCATCCATATTGGTATCATAGTTTAATCGAAGCCCCGCCAAATCGGTAAAGGCGCCATTTTCCGGATCAGCAAAGATAATTTCAGAACCATCATTCACTTTATTATCCAGGTTTAAATCAATGGCCAAAAACGCTTCCATCGCCCCAATCCAAGCCGACATCATAGGGACACCATTCCCATTAAAATCAAAACGAACTTGAGTGGTAGGGTGGGTGTGTGGGACGAAGGTAAAGCCGTCGTTGTATAAATCGACAATAACTGGGAATACCACGGACGAAGAAATCAACGTTGACAAGTTAGTAAGCGGGAAGGGTACTCCTTGAATGTTTAGTAAGTCGACGAGGATGTCGTTATTGACATTTTGACTATTGCCAACCTGTTGATAAATAAAAGTATGATTAACTCCATCGATGACCGCGTTAAAAGCAACGGTAGCACCAGCATTCCCCAAATCATTCCTTTGTAAATAGTCAACCACTGCTGCCACATGGGAAAAAGATGTTAATTCCAAGGCGCCTAAACTATTAAAAGTGTTCGCATCATCAAATCTAATAATACCATTAGATATTGAGTGTGATTTTACGGTTTGGCTATTGATAGTTAACACGGAGTCTTGTCCGTTAAATCCAACTGTATCTGCTACAGCAAACAGAGATCCTGGGAAAGTACCTGGTAGGTTGATTCGGTCATTAGCAACGTTAAAATCTCGAATAACATCAAATCGTGTAATAGTACCGTTATCACCACTACCACCTAATTTAGCAATCGAGTCTCCACTAGCGAAAACGAAAGTATCGTTACCAGTTCCACCGTCTAGGACATCCTGTCCTTTACCGCCATTTAAAGTGTCATTGCCACCAAGGCCCAGCAACACATCGTCGCCATCACCACCGTTGATTATATCATTAGGATTAGCACTACCTACTATTTGAATATTATCAAACCGAGCGTATTCACCGGGGTCAAGGTTCCCTTCCCCTTCAAATCTAATCCGAATATCGTTACCACCTAAGTAAGACGAGATATCCACACTAAAAGATCCGCTACCGGGGTCGGGGCCATTTCCATCTAACTCTAGTAGTTCTGTCCATGAAGTACTTGCACCATTATAATTACTGGTAATAAATACTCTTACATCTTCACCTGTACTGCTAATATCTTTTTGCCAATCAAACGAAAGCGTTACATTTGTATAGCCTAGAAGCGGTAATTTACCGCTAAGTAGAGATACATTCCCTCCACTACCTGTTCCAGTAAACTCCAACCAGCCTGAATCAATTTTTACTCTTCCTGTATTAGCATTATTATTATCATCCAACTCTTCCCATGGGACAGGCCAAGTTCCACCAGGAGGGTTATAACCTAGGGAGAAATTTTCTTCCCAATTAATAATAGCCCCATTATTTCCTATAAGAACTTCGTTCCTAAATGTCCCATTTAAAACTTGAGTACGATTAAGTACAACATTAGCATTAGCACTTTGACTGCCTGTTGTATTGGTGTAATTAAACGACCCACCATCAGCTGCTCCATTGCTCTCTTCTGTAAACTGCACGTTGCTACCTACGATGCTGGTTGTCCCATCTATAGCAGGTCCGAGTAGTGTTAGATTTGGGATTCCTACTCCACCCATATCATTTTGCGTTAAAGCCCAGATGGGGATATTAATCACATCTTGTCCTGATACCTCAGGTTGATTGGTTAAAATCAAATCATCTCGAACGACAAAGACAGGATTCTGCCCTGGAACGCCAATGTTAAAGGTTGCCGTCGCACTAGACGTATCACCATCATTATCAATTAATGTAAAATCAACTGTCTGATTAATGGCAGTGGTGATTGATGCTGGCGGCGTAAAGGTGTAATTGCCATCATCCATATCCACAAGAAATTGTTCTCCCGAAGGATTAATTGTGATAATCAAGACATGGTTGCCATCAAACGTGTGTGAATTCGACCCATTCGTTGCTATGCCAGAGGTTGATATTGAATTTGGTAAATTATAAGTATAGGTCACGCCATTCACAGTGACTGATTTAATATAACCACCATCTGCGCCAAAACTGCCATCAACTGGGAAAGGATCTGTCAGTAAGTTCCCTGAAATGGGGGCTGCTGTAATAGTGCTGACTAAAACATCAGTTAAGTCATTAATATCTTCGACTACATTAGGGGGGATATCAGCTTGAGCAAAGCCATCATAAGCAATAGGGTCAAGATTTCCAGGAGTTATTCCCGATCCCATAGCTAGTGCATAAGAACGAATATCTTCATCTTCTAAAAACATTGTCCAATCTGTAATCTCAGATCCGGTGATCCCACCACCTTCAGTAGGATTTCCATCAGAAATAAAATATGACAAGTTCTGTGCATCCGCAATCCGCCCGTCAGACTGACCAACCGTTCCTGTATTAAAAGCTGTTTCCGCGGTATCAAGTGCAGCATCAAAATCTGTTAAGTTACCCAAACCTATTTGATTTCCTAATTCTAAATTACTTATCACAGATTTCGCTTCATCAATCGTCATCCATCTATCAACCCCATCGAAAGATGAAGTCGCATCCGATGCAAAAGCTATTATTCTAACTTTAGTCTCACCAAGTGCTTCATATTGCTCTAACAATTCCAAAGACGAATTAATTAAAGTATTAAGTCCCAAATTATTGTTATTGCCCATACTGCCAGACACATCCAGAATCAGCATCAAATTAGTCTTAGCCCCTTCAGCGGCTAGTTCTTGGCGGGAGAAGTTGTAGGCACTGGGTCCATCATCATCAAAGCTAATTAAGCCACCTAAGTCTTCACCGTCAACGTCCACATCCCCATCGCCATCGGTCACTGTTATCGTTGCAGATAACACCCCATTTCCAAGGCTTATGCTTTCATCATAGTTATTAGGTGAATCTGAGTGTCTTAATGAGTCATATTGGGTGACTGTCACGGTCCCATCTTGAGCTAATTCAAAGCGAAGGATCACATCGCCTGCGGCATTATTTCCAGCTCGCCCGGTAACACTGCCATCGCCTTCACTAAATAAATAAATATCGGTGCCATCGGTGGTTTGTAAGCCCGATAAACTGGTGTTAATGGTTAACGATAAGACTTTGGTAGCCCCTTCATCATCAGAGCCTGTTTCACCAGAGTTTGCCGCTGTGCTCACCAATTGCGCACTGGCTTGTCCAATGGGCGTTCCATAAGCATCCGCGACCGTATAATCATCACCATCACCAATGGTTTCATCCAAGGCAATCGTTGCTGCACCAACCCGGGTAATATCAGCACTGGGTCCATCATCATCAAAGCTAATTAAGCCACCTAAGTCTTCACTGTCAACGTCCACATCCCCATCGCCATCGGTCACTGTTATCGTTGCAGATAACACCCCGTTTCCAAGGCTTATGCTTTCATCATAGTTATTAGGTGAATCTGAGTGTCTTAATGAGTCATATTGGGTGACTGTCACGGTCCCATCTTGAGCTAATTCAAAGCGAAGGATCACATCGCCTGCGGCATTATTTCCAGCTCGCCCNGTAACACTGCCATCGCCTTCACTAAATAAATAAATATCGGTGCCATCGGTGGTTTGTAAGCCCGATAAACTGGTGTTAATGGTTAACGATAAGACTTTTGAGCCGCCATCTTGATCTCCTCCAATCGATCCTGAATTAGCAGCAGAACTAACCAATATCGTACTGGCTTGGCCAATGCGGATACCATATGCATCTGTGGTTCCATCATCATCTAATGGGGTATCTGTACCACCTATCGTTTCATCTAAATGTATTGATATTGGATTTAGTGTAATATTTGCAATAGGCACATCATCTTCAATACCCGCAAATACATGATTCGCTGGCAAATCCATAAACCCGCCATTTGAGAAATTAGCGCGAATGGCTTGAGAAATGTCGAAACTCATAAACTCTAGATCATTGCCATTTGCGTTTGGATGGTCGATAGGGCCTGATATCTTTAGTTCTAATGTCCCATCTGGATTTAAATTAAATCGTAATATTTCTGTGTTTGTACCGGTTATTTTTCCTATCAAATCATTCCCCGAAACACTGTACTCAATTTGGGCTTGATTCGATGTGAGCGCTGGTAATGTGCTTGTGGTCCCGTTCCAGGAATATGATACGGTTACACCAGGTGTTGGGTTAAATAATGGGGTTAACGATATCGTGTCTGATATTCTTTGAATCGCTAGGTTTTCAAAGTTTGCGCCAGAGAGCGCATCCTCAAATACTCTAAGAGATCCTAAGACAACCCCTGTAAATAATGGGGTAGGAAGTATCTCACTGGCCTCTATTAACCTGGTTTCTCTTGGTTCAAAGAAAAACACTTCCTCATGAAAAGGCTCAAATGATCTCGATATCGGGCTTGTGGGATACCCAGCAGTGACTGCACCTTGAGCGTAGAGAGGATCGACTACTGTAAATTCTGCGCCACCGCTATTTAATTCGCTTTCTCCTGCGGCGGTCGCTTCTAACGTTTCCATAATCAAGCCAATATCGACACCTTTTTCACTAAATTCATCGATTAATAATTCTTCGATTGTCCTGGCTTCATTGTTATCAACAATGGGTGAGAGACCGGTCAGTGCAACCGGCTTCATGACCTCTAATATCATGGGTAAATGCCCTTGCAAAAGCAAGGCCGCTTGCCCATTGAGAAGAGTTAGAATATCGCCATCCGTTACCGTGCTATTTTGCTTGGCAAAAGATAGCTTGCCATTTGAATCTTCCTTGATTACTAAGCCATTCACCTTTAAAACAGGTTGTACATCGGAATGCTCAGACATCATTTCGCTCAAAGTTATCACATTATATATTTAATAATAGCCTATATGTGACAAATTTTTGTCTATATTAGATAATATTTAATCATTTATTGCTCTTTTTGCTGATTAAGCTAGGCCGTTCGCTTATACTTAGGATAACTACTTGATAAATGGTTAATTTGGCGAATGATGAGCGACAAAAAAATATCTCCGGAGGATAAAGCGTTGTTTCGCCAGGCGATGGCCGGTGTTAAGCCGATTAAAAACACGGAGAAACGGGACGATAAACCGCTAAAGTTTCCCTCTCAGGGCGAAAAACTTGTGCCAATAGATCCTACGTATCCTGAAAATAAAGACAATGCGCGGTTTTTATCAGACGCTATCAATGAACCAGTATTTGACCACACCACCCTATCCTACCAACAAAATCCGCTCCCTCTAAAACGCATGAAGCAATTGAAAAGCGGGACGATTGCTTTTCAAAGTCAACTTGATTTACATGGTTTTCGCGGTGATGAAGCAAAAGCGGCGTTATTAACTTATCTTAAAAAAGTCAGGCTAGCAGGCATTCGATGTGTGTTGATTATTCATGGAAAAGGCAGCTACGGTGCTGAGCCACCACGCATTAAAAATTTGGTCAATGTTTGGCTGCAACAATTGCCCGAAGTGCTTGCTTTTCATAGCGCTATTCCCAAAGATGGTGGCACTGGCGCGCTTTATGTCTTATTAAAACGTTGAATCCAAGCAAAAAAAAATGCTATTATCCGTTCAAATTTTCAGCGCTTAAGATTATGAATAAACGTACCATCATTATTGGCATATCCGGGCCATCTGCTTCTGGCAAAAGCTTATTAGCCAATACCATTGTCAATGAACTTGGTTCAGACCAAGTAGCAGTCATCTCCGAAGATGCCTATTATAAAGATAATGGTCATTTACCCTTTGCTGAGCGTGAAAAAATTAATTACGATCACCCCAATGCCTTTGACCATGCCTTGCTGGCTGAACACCTTAGGCAACTTCAAAAAGGTAAAAGTGTTAAAATCCCTATTTATTCACATTCGAAGCATGAACGGTTACCCGAAACACGGGAAGTGGGCGATCATGCGATCATCGTTCTCGAAGGAATTTTACTTTTCAGTGATCAGAGTTTGCGGGAGTTAATGGATATCCGAATATTCATGTCCACTCCACTTGATATTTGCTTAACCAGACGGCTAAAGCGCGATGTGGTTGAACGCCATCGTTCGTTTGAGTCGGTCATCCATCAATACGAAACAACCGTGCGACCAATGTATTTTCAATTTATTGAACCCTCAAGCCTTCATGCGGATATTATTGTACCGCGAGGTGGGGAAAATCGTATCGCCATTGATATGATTCAAGCAAAAATGCGAGAGTTATTGGCCAATCATGCAACCGACTAAGGAGTTATCCATGGGTTTCTTACAAGGAAAAAAAGCACTAATTTGCGGCCTTGCCAGCAATCGATCCATAGCTTATGGCATTGCCAAAGCCTTTCATGAACAAGGGGCCGAGCTTGCTTTTACCTATCAAAACGATAAGTTAAAAGAGCGCGTTGAAAAAATGGCCGCTGAATTTGGCTCGTCACTTGTTTTCCCTTGCGATGTCGCATCGGACGATGAAATCAATGCTGTCTTTAGTTCATTAAAACAACATTGGTCGCATCTTGATTGCTTAGTGCATTCTGTGGCCTATGCCCCAGCAGATCAAATCGGCGGAAATTATCTTGAAAATGCAACCCGCGAAGGGTTTCGAATTGCCCATGATATCTCTGCTTATAGCCTAGTTGCTCTCGCTAAAGCGGCATATCCCATGATGCAAGACTGCCAAGCCTCCATTATTGCCTTAAGTTACTATGGCGCGGAAAAAGCCGTCCCCAATTACAATGTGATGGGTATTGCTAAAGCTAGCCTTGAAGCGGCTGTTCGCTATCTTGCCTTGAATATGGGTGAAATGGGTATTCGGGTAAACGCCATTTCAGCTGGTCCAATCAAAACATTGGCGGCTTCCGGTGTGAAAGACTTTAAGAAAATGTTGCAATCATATGAGCAAATGACCCCATTACGGAAAAATGTGTCCATTGAAGAAGTGGGGCAAACCGCTGCATTTTTGTGTTCGAATATGGCGTCAGGCATTACCGGGGAAGTGTTGCACGTGGATGCTGGTTTCCATGCGGTGGCGATGTCTTCAGTTGGGGAATAAAAATTTCTTTCCCAGCCACCTATAATTTGCTATAAATTAAGTTACTGATCTTTATTAAGAATGATAAAAATGATGCATCGCTGCCTGGCCCTTGGGCTGGTTGTCTTATCGCTTACCAGTTGTATAAAGCGTGGCCCTAACCCACAAGATCCTTATGAATCACTCAATCGTGAAACGCATAAGTTCAACGTTGCCTTTGATGCAACCATTTTAAGGCCGCCAGCTCGTGTTTATAAAGCCATGGTGCCAGGGCCAATTCGAGGTAGCATTGATAATGCTTATGACAATATTCATATGCTGCCAACGGTTGCCAATGATATTTTACAAGCCCAGTGGCGTGATGCTATCAAGGATTCATGGCGTTTTCTCATTAACTCAACATTAGGCATTGCAGGCTTCTTTGATGCAGCGACCCAAATGGGTTTACCACCGCATAGCAATGATCTTGGTTTAACCTTTGCTAAGTGGGGCGATAAGAATTCTCCTTACATCGTCATACCCTTCTTAGGACCAAGCACGATTCGTGATGGGGCAGGTTCTGTGTTTGACTTTTCTGTTTTCATGCCATACCCCTATATCAATAATGATGCCCTTGTTTATAGCTTGTTAGGCCTTCGTTATATTGATTTGCGTTCTCAACTGTTTGAAACGGATCAATTAATTGCGGAAGCATTGGATAAATATGCCTTTATTCGCGATGCCTATTTGCAAAACCGCAACTATCGAATTAATGGAGCAATCCCTGTGGCTGATGCCGGTTCATTATATGTGGACGAGGAAGAAGTCGGCGATTATATCGACGATGATACGAACAACGGCAAAGCTAACCACAACAACGCTAAAGTTGAGCATGATTCACGTCGTACTGTATCAGCCTGAAATTCCACCCAACACTGGAAATATAATTCGCCTCTGCGCCAATGCAGGGGCAAAGCTCCATCTCATCCACCCGCTTGGGTTTCGTTGGGAAGATAAACAATTGCGTCGAGCGGGCCTTGATTATCATGAATTTGCTGACATCGCACATTACGATAATTTTGACCAATTTGCTGAGCAAAATCAGCAGCGTCGTATTTTTGCTTGCTCTACCAAAGGAAGTCAATCCTTTTGGGATGTCACCTTTGAAGATGAAGACATGTTACTGATGGGACCTGAAACGCGTGGTTTACCCGATGCCATACGCGAACGGTATACGGCTATTCATATTCCCATGCAAGCCCACAGTCGCAGTTTAAATTTGTCGAATGCGACGGCGATCTTACTTTATGAGGCGTTGCGGCAGATTCGGTAGTTTGGGGTAAGGAGTACTATCCAATACCAGCCCGTATGAAGGCCGCAGGCCGTAATACGGGGAAAATTCTCGGCGAAGCAGAGACAACAAAAAAGCATTTCAAGTTTCTACCAAATCAAACGTCAATAGCGTTCATGTAACTTCATTTATCTCGGGTTTTAATCCCGGATAAGTCCATATACGTATTACGGCCTAAGGCCTGAGGTATCTTCAGTTTTTGGGAGATGCCTCAAATTTAGTCGTTGCGAGCGCAAGCGAAGCAATCCAGATCGATGTCACGCTGAAGATTTGTACTGAATTGCTTCGCTTTGCTCTTAACTAACCTCACAATTTGTTTATTATTTGAACTCATCGATCTTCTGGGCTGCTTCGCGTTGCTCGCAGTGACGACGAAGTTAGTTCGGTACGTTTTTCAAGGTCTGTATAAAGGCTCGCAACGACGACAACTTTTTCTTGCTTTAGAAAACTGAAGATACCTCAGGCCGCAGGCCTTCATACGGGCTACGAAAATTTTTGAGGTGCGATGATTTGCGACAGATTCGGAATTTTTTACTTTATTTTACTCGCCAATGCCACCAACAAGTCTTTAGCGATGGTTAAATTGGTTTCTGCTTCGATTTCTCGTATACAGGTGGGGCTGGTGACGTTAATTTCTGTTAGATAATCACCAATGATATCAATGCCCACAAAGTATAACCCCATTTTTTTAAGTGTTGGTCCTACTTGGCTGGCTATCCAATAGTCGCGCTCAGTTAGCGGCTGGACGACGCCTTTAGCACCCGCGGCGAGATTGCCGCGCATGTCGCCTTTGGCGGGAATGCGGGCTAGGGCGTGTGATATGGGTTTGCCATCCACGAGCAATACGCGCTTATCACCGGTTTGATAGATTTCAGGGATAAATTTTTGTGCCATGATTGATTGGCTTTGATTTTTAGTGAGCGTTTCTAAAATGACAGGCAGGTTTAGCCCTTGTTCATCAACAAAAAAGACAGACTTGCCTCCCATGCCTTCTAGGGGTTTAAAAATGACTTTTTGGTGTGTGGCCCAAAATTGGGTTAATCGATGCATATCACGACTGACTAATGTTTCTGGGCAGCACTGGGGGAAATGAAGGGTGAAAAATTTTTCATTGGCATCGCGAAGACTTTGAGGCTTATTGGCAACTAAAACCCCCGCTTTTTCCGCTAAGTCGAGTGTATACGTTGCATAGATGTATTCGATATCAAAGGGGGGGTCTTTACGCATTATGATAATATCATAATCAGCTAAGGGAATATCGCCGATTGCTTTGATTTCAGCCCAGTCTTTTGCCTTATCATCGGTGATTTTAATAGCACTCATCTTGCCAAAAGCGTGTCCTTGGCTGCTATATAAATCCTCCAAAGTTAAAAAATGCACCGTCCAATCCATCGCCTGAGCAGCAAGGATCATAGCAACAGTTGAGTCTTTATACGGCTTAATTTGTGAGGGATGGTCCATCACGATAGCAAGTTTCATCGTCAAAGCGTCCTATAATCTTTCTTTACTTTCTATCGCAGCCAGTTCATAAGCAGCTGCTAGTGCACCAAGCCGAGCAATCACACCATAAATATAGAATCGATTAGGCGAGTTTTCATCATCGCTGATATCAGGCATATTGCAAGGTTCTGCAAATGCTAGCGGCACAAAATGCATGCCAGGCGCATTGAGATTTTCGTCTCGACCACGCCCTTGATGGACTCGATAAAAGCCGCCCACCACATAAGGGCCTATCATATACACCACGGGCTCAGCAACGGCACCACCATCCACAGTTTCAAAGGTATGGACCCCTTCTTGCACAATGACGCGAGAGACTTTCTGACTGCCCTTGGACGCAGCCATTTTAGTACGTAGCTTTCGATTCATGTTTCTGACATCATCGCCATCATGAACCATCATCACACTCATCCCATAGGTGCCATTATCGGCTTTAACAACAGCGAAAGGTGTCTCACGTATCCCCTTTTCTTGATAATGTTGCTTGACTTGAGAAAGTAAAGTATCAACCGCTTGAGCACACTGCTCTAAGCCTTCTTGCGCCATAAAATCGATGCCCTCGACAGATGCATAATCGGGATTAACCAACCAAGGGTCAATATCGATTAGCTCAGCAAACTGTTGGGCTACTTGTTTATAGAAACGAAAATGAGTCGATTTCAGTCGGCTTGTCCACCCAAGTTGTGTGGTTGGCAATATCGTTTGCTCAAGCCCTTTTAGCGAATCTGGAATGCCTGAGGATAAATCGTTATTTAATAACACCAGGCACGGCTTGAACCCATCAATCATAATATGATTATCTTTTCGAATAACAGGTTCGTATAAAATGGTTTCCCCAGAAGCAGCGGTTACCTCATAGGGGGCTTGCTTTTCCCCATCCAGGCTGCCAATTCGAACCTCATAACCAGCTTTTTGTACAATGCCTCTTAAAACAGAAAGGCTTTGGGTATAAAAAGGATTGCGCGTATGGGTTTCCGGTAAAATCAAAACCCGTTTACAGCCTGTTTGATAATTGGCTAAGGTGGCTTGCATTGCCTGCACACAAAGAGGCAAAAACTCAGCATTTAAATTGTTAAACCCCGCCGGGAACAAATTGGTATCCACCGGTGCAAGTTTGAATCCTGCGTGCCTTAAATCAACGGATGTGGTTAAAGGGGGTTGGTAAATTGTCCACTGTTTTCGGAACCAGTCTTCAATCAAATTAACTTGGGAGAGTATCTTTTTTTCCAAAAGATGGAGTGGGCCACGATAGGCCGTAGTAATGTGTGGAACTGTCATCTCATTCGTCAACATGTTGACTCTCCAAGTGTTAGGTGATACAAGTGTTGCAGCATATGTTTTAGATGAACAGTAATAGTAACCGATTTAGACTTCTTAAGTGAATGATTCAGCGAAAAATAATTAAATCAGATGCCAATAATCGATTGGGACTTCAAAGTCAAACCCTCAAAGGACTTTTTTTGTTGTTCCTGCTAGGCTTTGTATGGGGCTCCGGTTATTCCATCGCTCGTTTTGCCATGACCCATGAAGTGCATCCCTTGGGTTATGCCTTTTGGCAATCAGTGGGCCCAGCCATCTTGCTAGGCTTAATTTGCCTAATCAATCGTGATCCAAGCTTACTGAACTCAAAAAATTGGTTCTTTTTTATTGTATGTGGACTTATTGGCATTGCCATTCCTAACACTAATATGTATTTTGCTGCCAGTAAGATTCAAGCAGGTACCTTGGCCGTATTAGTGAATACCGTTCCTTTGATGGTATACCCGTTAGCCTTATTATTTAAACAAGAATACCTTGATTTGAGTCGCTTAGTTGCCATCCTCATTGGTTTATTTGGTTTAGGATTTATTGTCTTTCCTGCGGGCGGTTTCAACTGGCATAGTTGGCAGCTATTAGTCTTAATCACCCCATTAAGTTTTGCCCTTTGTGCGATTTATATTTCTGCTTCCAAGAAAAATGACATTCATCCTTTATCTGCCGCCGCAGGTATGTTGATTGCAGCCTCCTTATTCTTAACACCCATCGTATACAACCAACAGGCATTTTATGCGCTGACATGGCCGATGAATTTGAGCCAAAAAGTCGTGGTTTTAGAGATATTTTTATCCAGTTTAGGCTATCTTATTTTCTTTCGTTTGATTCGACTTGCGGGTCCGGTTTATTATAGTTTGACCGGCGGTGTTGTCGCGGTCACAGGCATATTCTGGGGAGCCTTGCTATTTGGTGAAAGGCCGGATTGGCATGAGTTATTAGGCACGGTACTGATTCTCTTAGCAATCGGTCTGTTATCCTGGCGACAACCCTATCAACCTAACTATGAGTTAAATCATGAATGAATTCCTTACCCAATTAAGCTCATCGATAGTAACGTTTCAATATATTTTACTGATTGTTAACATCATCATCCATTTGTTATTTGCGGGTGCCGTTGCTAAAGATGCGGGTAAAATTAATCAATTAGGCCATCGGACCGCACTAGTTTCCCCCTCCACATGGGCGTTCGCCACATTGTTAGGCGGGGTAATCATAGCAGCTATCTATTGGTTTATTCACCATTCAACCCTTACACGTCCGACAAGCGGAGAAAAATCGTATGAACGAAGTTAACATTCCTTGCATTGATGTCCACGAACTCAAACAAAAACGAGATGAAAATAGTAATCTATGCCTCATCGACGTTCGTGAGCAAGATGAATGGGATCTCATGCATATACCCGGTGCTAAACACCTACCAAAGGACACCATAGCAGAAAGAATCCATGAAGTGACGACCGACAAAAATAAGCCTATTTATCTGCATTGTCGAAGTGGCGTTCGTTCGCTTTATGCAGCCCAGGTGCTCCTTTCGCTTGGTTATCAGCAAGTATTTTCAGTGAATGGTGGGATTCAAGAGTGGGCAATGTTTGGCTATGAAATTGAGGAGTAAGGAGCAGGCTTGCCTGCCTCCTAGCAAATCGCTACAATGCCTGAAGTTTCAATTCTTCATAATTAGTATCCTATGAAACGGTTTTCTCTATTTTGTGCGTTAACTGCGTCTCTTGTGAACGTCTCTGCCCAGCAGCCCAAATTGGTTGTGCAATTAGTTGTCGACCAACTCAGATCGGATATTTTGGCCAGGTACGAGAACCATTTTAGCGAAAAGGGATTTAACCGATTAATTAGTCACAGCGTGGATTACCGCAATGCAACCCATAACCATGCTAACACGGTGACGTGCGTAGGCCATGCAACCATTGCGACAGGCGCCCCCCCTTCTTTCCATGGCATAATTAGTAACAATTGGTTCGATAGGGCTTCAAAAAAGACGGTTTATTGTGTCGATGACCCGAAACACCCCCAATTATCCCAGCCCAAAAACAAAGACGAAGGACGCTCCCCTCGGTGGTTAACCACCACGACGCTTTCCGATGAATGGCGATTGGCAAATAAAGGGCAAGTCTATGCTGTTTCCTATAAAGACCGCTCAGCCATTACCATGGCAGGCCATAGTGGCAAAGCGTTTTGGTTTGATCGCGATATTGCCCAAGTCACAAGCAGTACTTTCTATTTTCAATCGTTACCCAATTGGGTTGAAAAGTGGAATAAAGCGCATCCTGCAAAATCCTATCGATGGGACATGTCTCACCCTGTGACATATTATTACAATCATAAAGCACCAAGATTTGCCAACCGTTTTCCCAATTTTAATGCTAATTTCCCCCATGAAACAGGGAACCCGAAAGGTAAAAAATATAAAAAATTCTTGGCAATGACCCCGCAAGCGGATCATTTAACCAACCAATTTGCTATGGCTTTACTCAAAGAAAAAAAACTCGGTCTCAATCAAAACCAAACCGATTATCTGTCGATTAGTTTTTCAGGTAATGATGCCATTGGCCACCAATTCGGCCCCAATAGCATTGAGAGTGAAGACAATTTATATCATCTTGATAAAGAAATTGGCGATTTGCTCGATGCCATTGATAGCCAAGTTGGCTTGGATAATACACTCATTATATTAACTGCCGATCATGGCGTTAATGATAGTTCGGTGGATTTGATTTCCCGCCATATCAAGCCAGATAACCGGAAAGAAGCCGTTACCGTATCACGACAAATAAAGCGTTTGCTAAAAAGTAAGTGGCATTTGAAAAAGGATGCCATACAAGCGATCGAGCTACCTTATGTGTATTTTAATCATCGCTTAATTTCTGAGAAACATCTCGACTTAGATACCATCAAAAAAAGCATTGCATCCTCGCTCAATGGCATCAGTCCAATTTTTAGAGCAACCCCCATGCCCTATCAGAAGAGCATTGATGACGAACTCGATCAACTCGTCAATGCCATGAGTGTGCCAACACGCAGCGGTGATATGTATGTTGTCCCATTTTCAAATCACTCACTTAGTCCTTATGAAGATGTCCGCGTGATGCATGGCTCACCTTGGCAAAATGACCGCAGTGTCCCGCTCTTGGTGTTTAATGGACGTTGGCGTCATCAAATGATTTATCGGCCCGTCGGCACCACCGACATCGCACCAACGATTAGTTTGTTGCTCGCTATCAAAAAACCAGCATCGGCCATTGGGCAACCGTTAACAGAAGTATTGAGTCAGTTTTG
Organism: Legionella sp. W05-934-2; assembly: GCF_964199965.1. NCBI lineage: Bacteria > Pseudomonadati > Pseudomonadota > Gammaproteobacteria > Legionellales > Legionellaceae > Legionella > Legionella sp. W05-934-2. The sequence continues at coordinate 281,672 of NZ_CAXMZT010000003.1, forward strand.
AGAATGCGCTTCTCACACTTGCGTTTGCTCTCATTTATCTTCATAATTAAGCCAGTTATGCATACACGGTGGAAACATGACACAACTTGTTGAATTTATAGCTCACCACTGGCCTTTGGTTGGCGGATTAGTGGTTGTTTTGATCCTCATATGGATTAATGAAATGTTGACAGCTAAACAACAGGCTCAATCGATTTCACCTCAATCGCTGGTCAATTTAATGAATCATGATGAAGTCAAGATTTTTGACCTAAGGCAAAAAGAGGTATTTAACAAAGGCCATATTATTGATGCTGTCAAAGTCAATGCAGAAGAGTTTAACCAACCACATCTTGAAAAATTAAAAAATACCCATACTATTTTAGTATGCGATAATGGCCTGCAATCAGCACCATTAGGTTCCAAGTTGAAAAAGCAAGGCTTTAATCAAGTGAAAGTACTCCAAGGGGGCATCAAAGCATGGACAGATGCCGGTTTACCCCTCGTTAAAGATTAAGGATCATCAATGGCAGACGTGATAATGTACGCCACATGGTCTTGTCCATATTGCCATCGGGCAAAAGCGTTGCTCGATAGTAAAAAGGTTCCTTACCAGGAAATTCGTGTGGATGTGCACCCTGAACTCCGTAAAGAAATGATCGCGCTTTCGGGTCGCCACACGGTACCTCAAATATTCATCAATGGCCAACCAATTGGTGGCTGCGATGAGTTGCACGCTCTGGACGCAACAGGGCAATTAAATCAACTACTCGGTTTAGGGGATAAATAACAATGACTGAAAAAGCAAGCGCAGAAAATAAAAATGAAGCCCAATTCCTGATTCAACGGGTTTATACGAAAGACATGTCTTTCGAAGCACCAAACACGCCAGCCGTTTTCCAGCAAAAATGGGAACCCGAGTTATCTTTAGACTTAAATACCTCACATACCATGCTTGAAAACAGTGTTTATGAAGTCGTCCTTCATGTAACTGCTACAGTTAAAAACGAAGGCCAAGTTGCTTTTTTAGCAGAAATAAAACAGTCTGGGATATTTACGATTAAAGGCGCCCCTGGCGATCAATTAGATCATTTACTTGGTAGCTTTTGCCCCAGTATCCTTTACCCATACGCCCGTGAAGCAATCACTTCCGAAGTCGTCCGAGGGAGCTTCCCACAATTAGTGTTAGCACCTGTCAACTTTGATGCATTATATATGCAACAAAAACAATCCGAAGAGTCTGAAAAGGCACATTAATGACAGGCAAACCTGCCACTTCAATTGCCATACTCGGTGCCGGATCTTGGGGCACCGCAGTGGCCATCCATCTTGCCAGGCAAGGGCACCATGTCATTTTGTGGTCGCACAACCCTGCCAAGGCAAAAAAGATAAACCAAGACAGGATCAATGAGCAATATCTTCCTGGCTTCCAGTTAGCTAAAAGCATTGAGGTCTCTTCGAACCTCGAGGACACAATAAACCAAAGCGATGAAGTTATCATTGCTATTCCTTCGCATGGATTTAACGATCTGCTTCGCTTATTACCCCGTCATCTGAAACGCATTGCTTGGCTAACAAAGGGGATTGATCCTCAAACAAACCGATTATTAAGTCAGTGTGTTACCCAGCAAATGGGAGACCATGTTGCCATGGCAGTCATTTCGGGACCCTCTTTTGCCAGAGAAGTTGCCAACGGGCTTCCCACTGCCATCACCATTGCTGGCAATGATACCGAACACATGAAAACGCTGTTAAACCTTCTTCACCATGACATGCTACGCGTCTATTTATCGGATGACATGATTGGTGTTCAGCTAGGTGGCGCAATGAAAAACGTACTCGCCATTGCCTGTGGAATCAGTGATGGCCTTCACTATGGTGCCAATAGCCAAGCAGCGCTTATTACCCGTGGTTTAGTGGAAATGCGACGGCTTGGACGGCATTTAGGCGCACGTGACAATACCTTTTTAGGCTTAGCAGGGATGGGCGATCTGGTATTAACTTGCACCGATAACCAATCCCGGAACCGCCGTTTTGGAAAATTGCTCGGACAAGGGATTGACATCAAAATGGCGGAACAACAAATTGGCCAAGTGGTGGAAGGAAAATACAATGCCAGCCAAATCCATCAGTTAGGCAAACAATACCAGGTAGAACTGCCTATATCTGAACAAATCTATGCCATCCTTCACCAGAACATTCCAGCCATTGATGCAGTTAAATACCTGCTATCCAGGCCAGCAAAGTTTGAAGATTAAAATCGTGCTTTATACATAGCAAAGTGTGATAGGTTAATCTTCGCGTTCGGCTTACGGCCTTAAACTGCAAAGATAAATTTTCATAAATAGTCAGATCGCCATAGCTTTTTAATTTAATTCCTTTATAATATTCTTTTAACATATTGACTTTATTTTGCTCATGATATTATCCATGTTTATTCGTATCCCGCTTTTATTACTCATTACTACTTCTGCACTGGCAAATATTGATACCCATTTTGAGCAATTAAAAAAAGATCCCAATGCACTCTATCATTTTTTACATGAAATGCCCAAAGGCGGTGAGTTACACTATCATCTTGCTGGTGGTGCCTACCCGCAAGCCATGCTTCAATTAGCCAAAAACAATCAAAAGTTTTGTTTAGATTTAGAAAATAACGCCGTGCAAAAAAGAGAGCAACCCTGTGAAGTACCCACGAAACTCCTATCTAAAAAAGGCATTTATGAACGTTTGTTAAAAGCCTGGACCATGATTGGATTTAAAGCCAAAGATGTACGTGGCGGACATGATCATTTCTTTGCTTCATTTATGAAATTTATGCCTATAGTGAAAGAGTACCACGCTCACATGCTTAAAGATGTTGTTGAACGCGCGGCTAACCAAAATGAACAGTACTTAGAAATTATGGTCTTAACCGACAACGCTGTCTCTACCCAGCTGGCCCCTAAAAAATTAAATTGGAATAAGTTGGATAAGCAACGCAACAAATTACTCGCAAACCCTGCGTTTCAACAAACGATTGACATGACAGTGAGCCAAGCCTCGCACATCTTATCAGATACACATCATTTGCTCAATTGCCAACAAAATCCTGAACAAAAAGCATGCCAGGTCTTGGTGCGCTTTCATTATTATGTATTGAGAGAACAGCCCATTGAGAAGTTGTTTGCACAAGCGTTAAATGGATTTGAAGCGGCGAATCGCAAAGGACCCTTTGTGGGAGTCAACCTGGTTCAACCAGAAGATGGACCAATTTCCATGCGAGATTATCAACGGCAAATGGCTGTGTTTCAATATTTACATCAAGTGTATCCGAATGTGCATATTAGTTTACATGCCGGGGAACTATCGGCAAGATTAGTCCCCCAGAGTGGCTTAACCTCTCATGTTCATGATGCTATTCAAATTGGCAATGCGGAAAGAATAGGCCATGGGGTGGATATTTTATCCGAGCACGATGCGACAGGGACCATGAAAACCATGAAAGAACGTAACATCGCTGTTGAAATCAACCTATCCAGTAACGAAGCGATTCTTGGCATCAGTGGAAAGGAGCATCCTCTGTTGCATTATCTGGCTGCAGGTGTTCCCGTTGTCTTATCAACTGACGATGAAGGGATACTTCAAACCAATCTTACCCAACAATACATGCTGGCGACCACCATGCATCACTTAAACTATGCCACGATAAAGCAAATTAATCGAAATGCCCTCACCTACAGCTTCTTACCAGGGAAGAGTCTATGGCAAGATGCATCAACGGCCACACCTGTTCCCATCTGTTCCAATTTGAACAGCCGTAGCTGTCAATTATTTGTAGCACAAAACCCGAAAGCCGCTCAGCAACGATTATTGGAAGTAGCGATTACTGAGTTTGAAAGCAAGTATCGTTGAAGGATCGCGATTCACTTGATTTTTTAAGCATTATTTTGTAACATCCCCGTCTCGATTTCCCAAAAAGTAGTTTTCCTTTCTCTTTTTGGTTCAATTTGGAGAGATGGCCGAGCGGTCGAAGGCGCACGCCTGGAAAGTGTGTATACGTGAAAACGTATCGAGGGTTCGAATCCCTCTCTCTCCGCCAAATTTAACGTGTTCAGAGCTTACGAATAAGCCCAAACTCACATGCGGCGAGCTATAAAGAATTATTGGGGACTACTTGCTTTGAAGCGGCTAATCGCCTTTATCTTTCTCGTCTAGATCAACAAGCTTCAGAAAAGGTCGCTTTCGATCATTTGATTTAAGCTGGGTAGGCATCGGGGCGGGGTTTGATGTTTCTTCAAAAGAAAACCCTTTGTTGAACTCCGGACCAAATTCCATGCCTCTACCGTTTTCTTGGGCATAAATAGCCATCACCGCTGCTGGATGGATGACAATTTGGGTACTGATCCCAGAAAATTTGGCGGTAAAGATAATTCTGTCATTGCCTAGATGCAACCCCCGAGAAGCGCTGGGGGATATATCGAGGATGATTTGGCCATTGTTGACAAATGCCTGGGGAACTTCAACCATCGGCATGGTGGCATCAACCAACATATAGGGGGTTGCATCATTATCAATGATCCAATCATAGATCGCTCGAATAAAATAGGGCTTATTCGGTGTCATGTGCATAATTAGGCAACCCTTAATTGTCGTTCTGCATCGGTTAAACTATTTTGGAACGAATCTCTTTGGAAGAGTCGATTCATGTATTGGTGAAGAGCAATATGTTGTTTTGGAATCTCGATCCCTAAGGAAGAGAATCGCCACATTAACGGTGCTATGACACAATCAATCAATGAAAATTCTTCGCTTAAAAAATAAGGTTTATCGGCGAATACCGGCTCTAATGCAATAAAGCTATCTTTTAAATATTGCCGGGCTGATTCAGCCTCTTCGCTACCGCTAAGAATAATACGCATTAAGGAATACCAATCCGTTTCTACACGGTGCATCATTTTTCTTGATTCTGCGCGGGCAACGGGATATACCGGCAATAATGGCGGATGAGGAAAACGCTCATCCAAATATTCCATAATAATGCGCGCTTCATATAATACCAAGTCGCGATCGATTAAGGTAGGAATGCTGCCATAGGGATTGATTTCAAGAAGCTCTTCGTTTTGATGATCTAAATCAATTTGGTATATTTCAACATTAACCCCTTTTTCAGCTAATACAATGCGTACTTGGTGTGAATAGATATCTTCAGCGTTGGAATATAGGGACATAACAGTGCGTTTAGCCACAATCGCCATACTAACTCCTAAAAAATTCATGATTACCCAGGTTTAGCGGTTCGAATAGGAACGCAATCTGGCAAAGAGTCATATTTTACCACAATTTTAGGAAGCCATGTTGACTTTTGAAAAAAAAATTTTTTGTTTTGCTTAGATTAATAGAAATTGGTCAGAATCTCAAACACAATAGACACCGCATTCAAAAAACCTCTTCGATTCAACAACCCCGCATCCACCCGTTGGGCACCTTCTCCCCATGTCTGGGGAGAAGGGAAAATGAAAGACGCTATTAGCCTGTCTATTTATTTTTTAACAGCCTTCCAATAGGTTTTCTTCAATAAATATGCTGGGATTAAAAATATCACAAGAAACAACAGCACTCCGCTGCCAACATAGTAGCGGGTTAAACGAGCAGGTTCGGAAACATACACTAAAAAGTGAACCAAATCCCTGACTGAGCTATCAAATTGTTGCGGGGTACCTTCCCCTTGCTCAACTGTTTGTAAGTAATCAATCACCTCTTTACCATCCACTTTATCCATAACAGCGATGCGTCTTCCGGACAAGGGTAGCAATACGTTCGGCATGGCTACCCCTGGCACTAATAGGTTATTCGCACCAAAGGGTCTGGTATTATCGGCATAAAAACTGGTTAAATATTTATATATCCAGGCCGAGCCTTTTTCGCGCGCTGTCAAGCTAAGATCAGGTGGCTCAACGCCAAACCATGTACGCGCATCGTCTTTGGGCATTGCGATTTGGATAGGATCGTGCTCTTTCGATTCAGTAAATATCAAATTGTTATATAGCAAGTCCTTATCTACCTCACCGGAAAAGGTGGTTAGACCTAAGTCTTCTGCCATGCGACTGTAGCGCATGTATTTTAACGAATGACAGCCAGAGCAATAATTCATAAAAAGGGCTGCCCCTCGTTGAAGTGCGGCTTTATCTTTTAAGTTGACAGGAATGGGTTCAAGTGGCGTTTCTGTACTTGCGGCTGCCTGCGTGGATATTGCCAGCAGCAATGAACAAATTAGCAATAACTGTTTCATTAACCTATCCTCTCAGGTGGCATTTTATGTGTTTCGAGACGAGTATAAATCGGCATCAGTAAGAAATACGCAAAATAAACCACAGTAAATAGCTGTGCTAGTGCTTGGCGAAGGGGCGTGACAGATAATGTTCCCAAATAACCGAGCGAAAGAAAACTAATGACAAAGAGCCATAAAAAAACTTTGGAGAACATGCCTTTATATCGCATCGATCGCACAGGGCTCCTGTCAAGCCAAGGAATGATAAATAAAACGATAATCGAGGCACCCATGGCTGTCACGCCCATTAATTTATTGGGAATCGCCCTTAAAATGGAATAAAAGGGTGTGAGGTACCAAACAGGCGCTATATGCTCTGGGGTGACGAGCGGATTAGCTGGCGTGAAGTTAGCATGCTCTAAGAAATACCCTCCCATTTCAGGGGCAAAAAAGACCACAAAGAAAAATGCGATTAAAAAGAGAATAGCAGCCACCAGATCCTTCACCGTGTAATAGGGATGAAATGGGATGCCGTCTAATGGGCGACCTTTTTTATCTTTGTGTTTTTTAATTTCAACGCCGTCGGGATTGTTTGATCCAACTTTATGTAGGGCAACAATATGCAAAAAGACTAACATGACGAATGCTAAGGGCACACCAATGACATGGAGGGCAAAAAAACGTTGCAGTGTTGCATTGGCAATATTGAAATCGCCCCTTAGCCAGACAAGTAAACTATCGCCTATCCAGGGTATAGCACCGAATAATGAGGTAATAACTTGTGCTCCCCAAAATGACATTTGTCCCCAGGGTAATAAGTATCCAAAAAAGGCCTCCATCATTAGGAGCAAGAATAAAAAAGCGCCAAGTAACCAAATTAACTCACGGGGCTTTTGATAAGAACCATACAGTAGACCACGAAACATATGCAGATAAACAACAATAAAAAATGCCGAAGCCCCTGTCGAATGCATATAGCGCAAAAGCCAGCCTAAATTGACGTCACGCATAATATACTCAACCGAATCAAACGCGCCTTCAGCAGTCGGCGTATAAAACATGGTCAGCCACAACCCAGTAATAAGCTGGTTGGCCAGTACCAGCATGGATAATGCGCCAAAAACATATAAAATATTAAAATTTTTGGGCGCATAATACTCACTCAGGTGTTGGCGCCAGGTGCTCATGAGTGGAAATCGTTCGTCAATCCAACTAATCATTCGATTCATGAGTTATCCTTCCTTAGACGATTCACCAATAACGATGACGTGTTCTGATACAAATTTATACGGGGGTACTTGTAAATTGATTGGTGCCGGAACCCCTTTATAGACTCGGCCGGCAAAATCAAATCGTGAGCCATGGCACGGGCAATAAAATCCACCCATCCAATCAGCACCAAATTCTTCTGCATTGGGGGTATATTTCGGTACGCAACCTAAATGTGTGCAGATGCCAACCAGCACAAGATATTCAGGATTGATAGAGCGATATTCATTTTTAGCGTATTCCGGTTGTTGGTCAACCAGCGATTCTGGGTCACGCAGACTGGATTGTATTTTGGGCAGCCCTTCTAACATCTCTTTGGTTCGTCGCAGTATCCAAACAGGCTTGCCGCGCCATTCAACCGTCACTTGTTGACCTGGCTCAAGGTCTTTCAAATCGACTTGCACAGGTGCACCCGCCGCTTGCGCTTTTGCACTGGGTAACCAAGATGAAATAAAGGGGGTTAGTGCGCATGCAGCACCAACGCCACCTATGGCACCTGTTGTTTTTAAAAGAAAGTCCCTACGTTCCTGATCAATGTTACTTTCATCGGTTGCACTTTCTGATGATGAATCCACATTTAGTTCATCAGTCATGTCATCCCTCACACAAGTATGAAAACCATAATTTTATGACTATAAACGAAAAATGGTTTTTCTTCTAGCCTGATTTTATTGAAAACAGCAGTAAAGTGCAATTATTCATGCAATCATAAAAAGGGAGAAAATTATTTTGACGTTCTGAACAGCTTTTTATAGGGTAAAAAAAACCCCGCTGATGCGGGGCTTTTGCGAATTAACGCTTGGAGAATTGCTTTGCTCTTCGCGCTTTTGGGCGACCAACTTTCTTTCTCTCAACTTTTCGAGAATCTCGGGTTAGTAGACCTTGAGCACGTAATTTACGTCGGAAAGAATCTGGGTTTGGTTCAGCGTCTTCCACTAAATCAGACTCATCATAATCGACTAATGCACGCGCAATACCTAATTGTACGGCGCCTGCCTGTCCAGTGATACCGCCACCTTTGACAGTCACATAGACATCAAATTTGCCTAGCATATCGACAACTTCCAGTGGCTGTCTCACAACCATGCAAGAAGTTTCACGACCAAAATACTCATCAAGTGGGCGACTATTAATTTTAATATCGCCTTTGCCCGAACGTAAAAATACTCTCGCAACAGAGCTTTTTCGTCGGCCAGTGCCATAATGCTGCTTTAATTCAGCCATATTACTTTTCCCCAACTTCTAATTTGATTGGTTGCTGAGCTGTGTGTGGATGCTCGCTACCAGCATAGACCTTTAACTTGCGGAACATTTCACGTCCCAAAGCATTTTTAGGCAGCATGCCTTTCACGGCAAGCTCAATAATTTTGATAGGATTACGGGCTTGCAACTTGTCAAAACTCGTTGATTTTATCCCGCCAGGATACCCTGTATGATGATGGTACATTTTATCTGTCGCTTTTTGACCTGTAACCATCACTTTTTCTGCATTTGTTACAACAATATAATCACCTGTGTCAACATGAGGAGTATAAATTGCTTTATGCTTCCCACGTAACCGACGTGCAATTTCTGTTGCCATACGGCCAAGGACTTGGCCATCTGCGTCAATATGAAACCAATCACGTTTTACTTCGTGCGGTTTGGCGCTAATTGTACTCATTTATTAAACTCCGTACGCCCATTTTGCAAATAATATAATCTAGGGAGGCGATTTTACCCAAAACTTACGCAACACACAAGGGTTATGGGAAAATTATTTTAAATAAATAATCGGGGCACTGGCATGCCTTCAATCAAATGTGTTTGCACAATTTCGTCTAGGTCAGCTTGGTTTTGGTAAGTATACCAAACACCTTCTGGATAAATCACCAGACAAGGACCCATGGCGCAACGGCCCAAACAACCTGATTTACTGACTCGAATTTTATCAGGACCATGGCGATCCAGCTGCATTAACCGTTCTTTGACATAAGAAAACGCATCGGCAGCACCTGAATCTGCGCAGCACTTTTTTCCATTCATTTTTTGATTGTTGCAGACAAAGACATGCTTTTGGTAATACGACAAGCAAGGCTCCTAAGACTTAATGATTATTCAACATCAATTTGTTCAATTCGCTTTTTCAACTTCATGCCTGGTTTAAAGGTCACGACTCGTCGAGCAGAAACTGGAATTTCTTCCCCGGTTTTGGGATTACGACCTGGTCGTTGACTTTTATCTCGTAAGATAAAATTACCGAAACCTGAGAGTTTAACATGATCCCCTCTTTCTAATGCCTGGCGAACTGTTTCAAAAAACTTTTCAACCAGTATACGCGCGTCTTGACGAGACATTTGGCCTTTTTCAATCAGTATTTCTGCCAACTCAGCTTTACTCAATGCGTTCACTATGATTCCCTCAGTTCTATTGACAGCTCTTGTTGAAGTATTTTAAGTATAGCACTGATTTTATTATTGATCTCAATATCGGTTAAAGTTTTATCCGCCGCTTGCATGGCAACACTAATCGCCAAACTTTTTCTACCTTTAGGAATCGATTCCCCTAAATAACGATCGAACACATCGACTGAACGGAGTAGCTCATTACCCACCGCTTTTTCCACCAACCGTTTAATTTGCTCAAACTCCGTTGCTTCATCCACTAAAAGTGCTAGGTCTCGTCTAATTAAGGGGAATTTTGAGAACGATCGATAGGCGGGCTTTGGGCTAAATGTCGCTAAAGCACTTAAACAAAGCTCAAACAAAAATACGGTTTGGCTAATATCCAAAGCGGCTGCTAAACGAGGATGAAGTTGTCCCATTCGCCCTACCCACTTTTGCTGGACATAGATGTCGGCGCTTTGACCGGGATGTAAGGCTGGGTGGGTTGATGCTTTTAGTTGAATGTTGTTTAAACCGATGAATCGACATAAGGCCTGGACATCGCCTTTGATATCATAAAAATCAATTTTGCTGACATCATCACACCAATTAATTGCACCTCGTTGACCTAATGCCAAACCAGCAATCATCGGTTTTTCGATGATTTTTCCTTTTGAATAGTCAAATATGACACCCGACTCAAATAAATGCATGCTCGTGTGTTGCCGGTGGAGGTTGTGTAGCATGGAAGCCACCAATCCTGGCCATAATCCTAATCGCATCTGAGACATTTCTGATGACAACGGATTCAACAGGTCCATGGTCTCTTCTTCGGGATAAAATGCCTTTTGCACTTGCGGATCCACGAAGCTATAGGTCACTGTTTCCTGATACCCACGCAATACAAGCCCGTTGGCTATTTTATCGTTCAAAACCTCAATCGCATCAATGCTACCATGAACGATTTCGCCTTCCATAGGACTTCCAACGATATGCTGAAATCCATATAAACGGATGACCTCTTCAACCAAATCCACATCCAAGTTCATATCAAATCGATACGAAGGCGCTTTGACTCGCCAAGGAGTTGACTTTGAGTCAATGTCCAAACCTAATGCTTGTAACATTTTTTCAATTTCAGCTTCCGCAATATCAACCCCAGTCAACTGTTTGACCTTAGCCGGGTTAAATTGTATAAGTGCTTGCTGGGGTAAATCAGCCAGATTTTCTGCAACAGTCAACTCACCAGCATCCCCGCCACAAATAGATAAAATCAACTCACTTGCATAATCAATTGCCACCGTTTGGATGGATGGGTCTATCCCTCTTTCAAACCGCTGTGAGGAATCTGTGCAAAGACCATAGCGCCTTGCAATGCCCGCGATATGTTTTGGGTTAAAAAATGCACTTTCTAGGAAAATGGCGTGCGTATCGACGGTAACAGACGATTGTGCACCGCCCATGACACCAGCTAAAGATAATGATTGCTTTTCATCGGCGATAACCAGCGCGTCAGGCGACAAAGAAATTTCTTTATCATCCAGTAGTAAAAGTGATTCACCGTCATTTGCAAACCTTACTTGCATAGCACCTTGCAACTTATCATTATCATAGGCATGCATCGGTTGACCTAATTCCATCATCACATAATTGGTGATATCCACCACGGGATGGATTGTTCGAAGGCCACAACGTCTTAATCGCTCCTGCATCCATAGGGGTGTAACGGCATTTGGATTAATGTTCTCAATGACACGGCCACAAAAACGCCCGCAAGCTAAGCCTGCATTCAGATGAATTGAACGTTTAAGTCTTGATTTTATTGGTATTGTCACACTTGGCAACGGGTTGACCGAGCGTCTTGCTAAAGCAGCCACTTCTCTCGCAACACCTCGGATGCTAAAACAATCTGCTCTATTAGGCGTTAAATCAATATCAAGTGTCGTGTCATCTAAGGCTAAATAGGTTCGTAAATTTTCGCCCACCGGCGCATCATCAGGCAACTCCAAAATCCCTTCAGACTGATCAGCCATACCTAACTCGGTTGCCGAACATAACATGCCTTGAGAAGGTTGCCCCCGCAATTTTGCAGGTTTAATTTTCAAGCCATTGGGTAGAACAGCACCAACTTGAGCTAGTGCTACCTTCAATCCTGCGCGAACATTATGTGCGCCACAAACGATATCCACTTCACCTTTCCCCGTATTAACCTGGCAAAGGGTTAGTTTATCGGCATCGGGATGAGGGCTAGTGGCTGTTACCTCGGCAACAATCACGTCGTTAAAATTACCCGCAGCAGGAATGATCCCATCGACTTCAAGCCCGGCCATGGTAATTTGTTCTGCCGTTGTATTTGCATCCCAGTCGCTGTCAACCCAAGATTTTAACCAATGTAAACTAACTTTCATGAGGTGATTCCAGAATAGATATTAAAACTGTTTCAAAAAGGCCAAATCATTTTCAAACATGATGCGTAAATCATCGATGCCATAATACAACATCGCTAATCGATCAATTCCAAGGCCAAAGGCATAGCCTTGATACTCATTGGGATCGATGTTGACTGCTTTTAATACATTTGGATGAACCATACCACATCCAAGAACTTCCAACCACCCTGTCATTTTACACGACCGACATCCTTCTCCTTTGCAGTGGGTGCAAGAGATGTCTACCTCGGCAGAAGGCTCTGTGAAAGGAAAATAGGAAGGCCTGAATCGCGTTTTAACGGGCGCGCCAAAAAAGTCAGAGAAAAAATTGGTCAGAAGCTCTTTTAAGTGGCTTAAATTAGATACTTTATCAATGACTAGTCCCTCAACCTGGTGAAACATGGGTGTGTGGGTAACATCCGAATCACATCGGTAAACTCGCCCGGGGGCAATCAATCGAAACGGTGGCTTGCCATGCTCCATACTACGGATTTGCACCGGTGAGGTATGTGTTCTTAATAAATGGCCATCACCGAAATAAAATGTATCATGCATAGCACGCGCGGGATGGTGGTCGGGGATGTTTAATGCTTCAAAATTATAATAATCGGTTTCAATTTCTGGTCCAGTAACCACATCAAAACCTAGCTTACTAAAGTATTCATTGATTCGCTTTTTTGTCAGCGATATGGGATGTTTTGAACCAACCTGTCTGTGCCTACCAGGCAACGTGACATCAATGGTTTCTTCAGCTAATTTTTTATTGAGTAACGACTCCGCAAAGTCTTCCTTTTTTGCCTCAATTTGGTGATGAATCGCTTGCTTTGCTTCATTCACCAACTGGCCGACTTTGGGTCGCTCTTCTGCCGATAGCTGAGCCAAGCTTTTTAAAATACCCGTTAACTTACCTTTTTTACCCAGGTATTCCACGCGTATATCATCGAGACTTTTAGCATCTTCTACCGCTTCAATTGCAGCCGTTGCTTCATTGACATATAACTCTATCTCTTGCATATATTACTTTCCATAAGCGTTATTACGCCAAACGGGTTGCAAAAGAGCCTATTCAATCATACATCCCAGGTGTTTGGCTAGTGTAATTATCAATTTTAGAAAGAAAAAAGGGCAGATTTAAGACGCGTTTGCAGTCTGTCATCTACCCCTTATAAGATGTAACGCTAGCTTAGCTTAATGCCGCTTTCGCTTTTTCAGCTATTTTTGCAAATGCATCATGATCATGCACCGCAATATCAGCAAGCGTTTTCCGATCAATTTCGATATTCGCTTTCTTTAAGCCATCAATTAATCGGCTATAGGATAGGTCACATAAACGCGCAGCTGCGTTAATACGCGTTATCCACAAAGCACGAAACTGTCTCTTTTTTTGACGACGGTCACGGTACGCATATTGCCCCGCTTTAATGACCGCTTGCTTTGCGACGCGATAAACTCGACTACGGGCACCGTAATAACCTTTCGCTTGCTTTAAAATTTTCTTATGACGTGCCTTGGCTGTGACGCCTCTTTTCACTCTTGGCATATTGGACTCCCCCTATTAACCACCGTTCAACATACGTTTTACCATCTTTGCATCTGGAGCACTGAGCATCAGATTAGATGAACGCAGTTGACGTTTTCGTTTAGGGCTTTTCTTAGTCAAAATATGACTTCGATTGGCACGACGACTTTTCACTTTTCCGCTAGCTGTCACTTTAAAGCGTTTGCTAGCACCTCGATGAGATTTTAACTTTGACATTAAATACTCCGCATTTAGTACGCATAAACGATGTTCGTACGACAACCAATTGCTATCTAGACTGCCTAAAAGGCATGACCAGCTAGTATTGACTTAACTCGTAAAAACGCTACTTCTTCTTAGGCGCCAGTACCATAAGTATCTGTTTTCCTTCACGTTTTGGGCTCTGCTCAATCACAGCAAGTTCTTCTGTGTCTTTAACCAGTCGCTCCATCAAACGCATGCCTAAGTCTTGGTGTGCCATTTCTCGTCCCCGAAACCGCAGGGTCACTTTGGCTTTATCACCATTATTCAGGAAACGTATCAGGTTGCGTAGTTTGACCTGATAATCCCCTTCCTCCGTCCTTGGTGTAAACTTTAATTCTTTGATTGAAAACTGTTTCAATCGTTGCTTTTTCTTTGCCTCTGCTTTCTTCTTGTTTTCCTCGAAAAGAAACTTCCCATAATCCATGATACGGCATACAGGGGGGGCTGCTGTAGGCGAAATTTCGACTAAATCGCTATCACTTTCTTCCGCCGCTCTCAGTGCTTCCCGGATTGATACTATGCCTACCTGGTTGCCATCAACATCAATTAAACGCACTTCTGGTGCTGTGATTTTTTCATTGACACGTGCGCGATCGTTTTCACGCTTAGATGTTGTATTAATGGTGTTTCCTCCAATAAACAATCTTAAAGCAAAATATTATTCTAAATCCTAAGGAAAATCCCTAGAATTGAACAATAACAAATAATTGGATTGTTGAGTAACCCCAACAAACCAATCTTCAATTATCCCGCGATCTGTTTTGATTCGACGGCTTCTTTTACCAGTTGGATAAACTTATCCAGTGGCATACCCCCTAAGTCTTGACCAGCTCGGGTCCTAACACTGACTTGCTGATTTTCTACTTCTTTATCACCAATAATCAGTTGGTAGGGAATTTTTTGTAAAGTATGCTCACGAATTTTATATCCAATTTTCTCATTTCTCAAGTCTGTTTTAACACGAATTCCACATTTTTTCATCTGATCAGCTATTTCTACCGCATATTTATGGTGTTTATCCGTTATCGACATCACCACAACTTGCTCTGGAGACAACCAAACCGGGAAAATCCCAGCATAGTGTTCAACGAGAATCCCCATGAAGCGCTCAAAAGTACCAATAATCGCACGATGAATCATCACAGGAATTTGTTTACTACCATCTTCAGCGATATATTCAGCACCTAAACGCTCAGGCATGGAAAAATCAATTTGAATGGTGCCACACTGCCATATTCGTCCGAGACTATCCGATAACGAACACTCGATCTTTGGACCATAAAATGCCCCTTCTCCGGGTGCGTCAACCCAGGTAATGTTACTACCTGCCATGGCTTTCTTCAAACCCTCTTCTGCTTTATCCCAAACGGCATCAGACCCGACTCGTTTTTCAGGGCGTAATGCAAGGCGATATAAAATCTTATCAAAGCCAAAATCTTGATAGACGGATTTAACTAACTGCAACAGTTTAACAACTTCCGTTTGAATCTGATCTTCTGTACAAAAAATATGGGCATCATCTTGAACAAAATTTCTCACCCGTAACAAGCCATGCAGTGCACCGGAAGGTTCACATCGATGGCAATTACCAAACTCAGCTAATCGCAGAGGCAGTTCACGGTAGCTTTTTAAGCCTTGATTAAACACTTGCACATGGCAAGGACAATTCATTGGCTTAATCGCATATTGGCGATTTTCCGTCTCAGTGAGAAACATTTCATCGCGAAAATTTGCTAAATGACCTGATTGCTGCCATAGGCTGACATCAACCATTTGTGGCGTTCGAATTTCCTGATAATCATTCGCCAAGCACTCTCGCAAGTAGTTTTGCATAACCTGATAAATTGTCCATCCTTTTGGATGCCAAAATACCATGCCAGGCGCGATATCTTGGAAATGAAATAAGCCAAGTGCTTTTCCAAGGCGTCGATGATCACGCTTTTCAGCTTCTTCAATGCGGTGCAAATACGCGTCAAGATCTTTTTTATTCAACCATGCTGTCCCGTAAATTCGTTGCAGCATTTCGTTATTTGAATCGCCTCGCCAATACGCACCGGCTAGTTTCGTTAATTTAAATGCTTTGAGAAACCCCGTGGATGGCACATGAGGCCCTCGACAAAGATCTTCAAAACTGCCTTGTTTATAGAGAGAAATCACTTCACCAGAGGGGATCTCTTCAATGATCTTGGCTTTGTAGTTTTCGCCAATGCCTTTAAAATATTCAATTGCTTCATTTCTAGGCAAAGAACGTCGAGTAACCAGAAAATTCTCTTTTGCCAATGCCGCCATTTTTTCTTCAATTTGCGCTAAGTCTTCGGGCGTAAATGGTCGACCAAAGGCAAAGTCATAATAGAACCCGTCTTCAATCACTGGACCAATCGTGACTTGCGCGGAAGGGAAAAGCTCTTTCACCGCCTGAGCTAAGAGATGCGCTGTAGAATGACGAATAACATCTAAGCTTTCTTCATTTTTCTCGGTTAAAATGACCAACGAGGCATCATCTTCGATGGTATAAGACGTATCAACTAATCGATCATTCACTTTGCCCGCAATAGCGGCTTTCGCCAATCCAGGGCTAATTGACATAGCGATGTCAAATACACTCACTGGTTGCGAAAATGACTTGACACTGCCATCCGGTAATTGAATATTTGGCATACCCTCTCTCCGATTAGACTGATTGTAGTATTGTTTCATTCTCACACGAATCAGTAATCAGCTTAAAAATAACGAGAAGTCATTCCAAGCTCTAGGTGAGAAGTTTATAAAAAAAACCCTGCTACGCAGGGTTCAAAATTTGGTAGGCACGAGTGGGTTCGAACCACCGACCACCACCATGTCAAGGTGGTGCTCTACCACTGAGCTACGTGCCTATATTTTATGCATCGATTTAAGTTCTATGTATTCTAGGAAATATCCCCAACAAGATCAACCATTTTAGCAAGTTTTTATTGCACGATGTCATTTCTGTCGTTAATATAAATCTTACTTATTATTTTGTTAATTACTTTTTTCTACCTTTCGTTGATAGAAAAGAGCCTCAAAAAATAACAACAAAAATGGCAAAATTATATTTCTATTATTCAGCAATGAATGCTGGTAAAAGCACGGTACTGTTGCAATCAAGCCACAATTATCAAGAACGTGGCATGCAAACGCTCCTCTTGACTCCCAAAATTGATAATCGATTTGCTGAAGGCATCATCCATTCTCGGATAGGATTATCCGAATCAGCTTATTCCTTTAGCGAAAATGATGACCTTTATGATTGGGTTAGCACACAAAAGCTTTCCCTTGCCAACGTCGCCTGCGTGCTAATTGATGAAGCGCAATTTTTATCAAAAAGACAAGTAACCCAGCTGTGCGATGTCACAGATAAACTCAAATTACCCGTTCTAGCGTATGGTTTGCGGACAGATTTTCTTGGCGAGCTTTTTGAAGGAAGCCAGTATTTGTTGGCCTGGGCTGATGAGCTAGTTGAAATCAAAACCATTTGCCATTGTGGCAGCAAGGCAACCATGAACTTGCGGATCGATGAAAATGGGAAAGCCCTTGATATAGGAGAGCAGTTGCTAATTGGCGGGAATGATCGCTATGTTTCAACCTGCCGTCGACACTTTAAGCAAAAAAATCCGGGGCATGGGCACGATATCGCCAAGAATACAAAGACAGAAGCATGTGTTTAATTATCATTTTTTGTACAAAATAGTTACCATTGTTGATCCTTTTTTGATATAATGTGCCTCAATTTTTAAGCACCTTAACCTTTGGAGTTGAAATTGTCCAAACCAGCTAGTTTTGCCTCTTCTAATGTGGGCTTAAGGG
This sequence comes from Legionella sp. W05-934-2, assembly GCF_964199965.1. Lineage (NCBI taxonomy): Bacteria > Pseudomonadati > Pseudomonadota > Gammaproteobacteria > Legionellales > Legionellaceae > Legionella > Legionella sp. W05-934-2. The sequence goes on from NZ_CAXMZT010000003.1 coordinate 299,570, forward strand.
ATTCCTCGTTAGCGTGGATTGTTTGCCTTTCAGCTGGCCTTTTTTTCTTGTATGAATTTTTTCAACTCAACTTATTTGACACCATTAATCGCGATTTTAGCCAAGCCCTTTCTCTCAATAGCGTACAAGTTGGCTGGATTTCGTCTTCTTTTCTGATTGCTGATGTCTTATTTTTATTACCAGCCGGGTTAATCCTCGACCGATTTTCAATACGCTCTGTGATTTTATTTGCCTTAGTTTTAAGTGTTGCCGGGACGTTTGGCTTTGCCGTGACCCACTCCTTCACATTCGCATTTTTCTGCCATTTTTTATCCGGGATTGGTAATGCGTTTTGTTTCTTAGCCTGTGTGATGTTGGTCACCCAGTGGTTCCCTCGTAACCGGCAAGCCTTAGTGATTGGCATTATTGTTACCATGGCATTCTTGGGTGGAACATTAGCGCATGTCCCCTTGCTCTGGTTGAAAGCACATTTTGGTTGGCGCCAATCTTTAATGATCGATGGCCTTGTGGGCATTGGTATTTTAGCCATTATCGCACTATTTGTGAGTGAAAAGAGGCCCAATCTTCCCGTCAAGAAAACTGCCCATCAACCATTTTGGAAATCCTTAAGACTCGCTGTTCAAAATCGCCAGAATTGGGTATTAGGGCTTTACACAGCCATATTAAATTTACCCATTATGGTGCTTTGTGCCCTTTGGGGAACTCGGTTTATGACAGAAGTGTATGGCTGGCCAGAACAATTAAGCTCTGAGATGATGTCGAATATTTTCTATGGCAGTATGGTGGGATGTCCTGTTATTGGTTGGCTATCAGACCAACTTGACCAACGCCGAAGCTTAATGATTTTTTGCGCAATCATCACCTTGCTTTTGTCTTTGCCTATGAGTTTTGGATGGCAGGTTAGCCCTACCACCATGAAATGGTTGTGCTTTACCATAGGCTTTATCACCAGTGCACAAGTATTAAGTTATCCACTTATCGCTGAAAGCAATCCGCTGGAATATCGTGGCGCAGCAACTGGTTTCGCCTCTGTCTTAATCATGGGCGGTGGCATGGTTGGTCAGTTACTGTATAGTTTTATGTTGAACATGCATGCGCAACAACAAACTGTTTACACCAGTGCTGATCATTTATCCACAATTATCATGTTACCCATTTTATTTGTTGGCGCAATTGTTACTGCCATCTTGATTCGAACCCCTACTAATAACCAGCCAATTAAGGAGACTTAATGCAACCACACATTGCAGCGGCAGATAGCGATAAATTAGTTTCTGATAATGCCTGGCAAGCTTGGTTAATATGTATCAGTGCATCGCTCTTCTTCTTTTATGAGTTTATTCAGGGAAATATGTTTGCTTCAATTGGCGAAGCATTAATGGCTGACTTTCATATTCAGGCCAGTACAATGTCCACATTGTCCAGTGTCTATTATCTATCGAATGTCTTATTTTTATTTATTTCAGCCGCCATTCTTGACCGCTACTCCGCCAAAAGAACCATTATTGTCGCAATGGCTTTATGTGTCTTTGGCACCATTACGATGGCCTTGACGCATTCTTTTGCTGTCGCCATTTTCTGTCGGTTTCTTACTGGCATTGGCAGCGCTTTTTGCTTTCTAGGCCCTGTCCGGATAGCCTCACGATGGTTCCCAGCTAATAAAATGGCATTAGTCACCGGGGTAATTGTCACGATTGCAATGGCAGGTGGCATGGCTGCACAAACGCCATTGACTATTTTAGCTTATCAATATGGATGGCGGCAAAGCCTACTCTACGTTGCTGCCTTAGGGTTTATCATTTTATTCGTCATGATGCTAGGCATTAAAGACAAAAAAGAAGATACGGCTCATACCATTGATCCCTACCGATTTAGTGATGCACTCACTATCTATCTAAACCCCAAAAATTATCTACCGGCTATTTACACCAGTTTGATGAATGCCCCTTTAGCAATATGGGGAGCAATCATGGGCACTACCTATCTTGCCCAGAAGCTGCAAACGACGAACCAGAATGCTTCCATAATCAATTCCATGTTGTTCATGGGCATGATTTTTGGCGGTCCACTCATTGGTTCTTTATCTGATCGAATGGGCAACCGCGTAGCCCCTATGCGATGGTCTTTATTCATTGCTTTCTTTTTATTTTTAGTCATTAACTTTACCACCCCATCCATGGGGTTGATGATGGTTCTTTTCTTCATTTTAGGCTTTTTCTGTGGTGGCCAAGTCCTAAGTTATGCCTTGGTTGCAGAAACTAATTCGCCGGCAATCACCGCCATGGCTTTAAGCACCATATCAATTTTAACCCAAGGTGGTTACATCCTTTACCAAAAAGCGTATGGGGCAGTCCTTGATTATATTGGCCCAACTTATTATGCCGCCAATGACACCCCCATTTACACCGTGTCCTCTTATCAGAGCGCCAACATTGTGTTGCTAACCTGCTTTGTTGTTGCCGCGATAACGCTCGTCCTTTTGCAAAACTTTTCGCGGAGATAATTGGATGCATGGAAGAGTTTGTGTTTTACTCATGGATTCTTTCGGCATTGGCGCGAGTCTTGATGCACATCGCTATGGTGATAGCGGCGCAAACACGCTTGGCCATATCATTCGCGCATGCGAATCCGGCTTAGCTGATAACGACGAAAGGCAAGGGCTACTTAACATACCAAATCTTGCAAAACTAGGCATTTACCATGCGTTGGTAGCCAGTAGTGGTGAAGCCTATGGCGATCTTGCCTCGATCGGAAAACCCCAAGGATTATATGGCTATGCGGTTGAACAAAGCGCTGGCAAAGATACGCCAAGCGGTCACTGGGAAATTGCCGGCGTTCCCGTTTTGTTTGATTGGGGTTACTTTCCAAACAAAGATAATTGTTTTCCTAAAGAGCTTATTGAACAATTTTGTAAACAAGCATCCTTGCCTGGCGTTTTAGGTGAGTGCCATGCCTCTGGCACAACGATTCTGGAAACGTTAGGTGAAGAACATATTAAAACAGGAAAGCCAATCGTCTACACATCAGCAGACAGCGTGTTTCAAATCGCAGCCCATGAACACTATTTTGGTTTGCAAAAACTCTATGACGTGTGTGAGATAGCTCGAAAGTTATGTGACTCACTCAACATTGGCCGAGTAATAGCCCGACCGTTTATTGGCGAGCCAGGGAACTTCTCTCGAACAGCAAATCGAAAAGATTATTCAGTGCCCCCCCCAAGCCCAACCTTATTAGATAAACTAATTAATGAAAAACGAGAAGTCATCGCTATTGGTAAAACAGCGGATATTTTTGCTCATCAAGGCATCAGTCAAACGCTAAAAGCCGACAACAACATGCATTTATTTGATGAAACACTGGCCGCCATGAAAAAGGCAAAAGATGGCAGCCTTATATTTACGAACTTTGTCGATTTCGATTCAAAATACGGCCATCGAAGAAATGTCAGTGGCTATGCCCATGCCTTAGAACAATTTGATAATCGATTGCCAACGCTAATCAACCAACTGCAACCACAAGATAAAATTATTATAACGGCCGATCATGGCTGTGACCCAACCATGCCAGGGTCTGATCATACCCGTGAGCATATTCCAGTGCTCGCCTATGGCCCCAATTTGGCTGCCAAGTTTATCGGCCGTCGGGACACGTTTGCCGATATTGGTCAGAGCATTGCTAGCTGGCTAGGGATAAAACCATTATCCAACGGCGTTAGTTTTGCGTGATTGTTACGGGAAAATAGCTAGGTCAATCCCACATCAAACTTGAAATTTTATAAACTACCCCCATCTGCTAGATTTATTTGCTGTGAGGAATTATTTTGGAACAATATCGAGGCACAACCATTCTATCAGTAAGACGCGGGGATAAGGTTGTCATAGGAGGCGACGGGCAGGTTACCTTAGGAAATACTATCATGAAAGGTAACGCCCGCAAAGTGCGACGCTTATATAAAGATAAAGTCATTGCCGGGTTTGCCGGTGGCACCGCTGATGCATTTACCTTATTCGAGCGATTCGAAGCAAAGCTTGAAACATATCAAGGTAATCTCGTTCGAGCAGCTGTTGAGTTAGCGAAAGATTGGCGGACAGATAAGGCCTTAAGGCGATTAGAAGCCTTATTAGCCGTCGCCGATACAAAAGCCTCGCTGATCATAACCGGAAATGGGGACGTTATCGAGCCGGAAGAAGGCTTAATTGCGATTGGCTCCGGAGGCCCCTACGCACAATCTGCCGCGCGTGCCTTGTTAGATAACACCAAATTGCCTGCCCGCAAGATTGTCGAAAAGGCATTAATCATCGCCGGAAATATTTGTATCTATACAAACAACAATTTAACCATAGAAGAGCTTGATAATGAGTGCAATTAACGAAACAATGACACCCAGAGAAATCGTACAAGAATTAGACCGATACATTATCGGCCAGGATGACGCAAAACGTGCTGTTGCCATTGCTTTAAGAAATCGCTGGCGCCGTATGCAAATTGAAGATCATGCCTTGCGTTCTGAAATTATGCCCAAAAACATTCTGATGATAGGCCCAACAGGTGTTGGTAAAACTGAAATAGCCCGACGATTGGCCAAATTAGCGAAAGCCCCTTTCATCAAAGTCGAAGCCACAAAATTCACCGAAGTTGGGTACGTCGGAAGGGATGTGGAAAGCATTATTCGCGATCTAGCCGATGTGGCTGTCAAACAAGGCCGCGAAGAAGCGATGAAAAAGGTAGAAAATAAAGCCCTTGATGCCGCTGAAGATCGGGTATTAGACGCGCTATTACCAACGGCCAGCAGCGTTAATGCTGCCGAAAAAAATGCGAATACAACACGGCAAGCATTTAGAAAGCAGTTAAGAGAAGGGTCTCTCGATGATACGGAAATTGAAATTGATATGTCTGCTTCCAACTTTGGCATCGAAATCATGACCCCTCCCGGCATGGAAGACATGGCCAGCCAGCTTCAATCCATGTTCCAACAAGTCGGTTCGGGTAAAACAAAAACCAGACGCGTGACTATCAAAAAGGCCATGCAACAATTAAAAGAAGAAGAAGCAGCAAAATTAATTAACGAAGATGACATCAAAGTTCAAGCAATTGAAAATGTCGAACAAAATGGGATCGTCTTCATAGATGAGATCGATAAAGTTGCTAAACGAGCCGAACATGGTGGTGCCGATGTCTCCCGAGAAGGCGTTCAGCGGGATTTATTGCCTTTAGTGGAGGGTTCAACCGTATCCACTAAATATGGCATGATTAAATCCGATCATATCCTTTTTATTGCTTCCGGCGCATTTCACGTTGCCAAGCCATCAGACCTTATCGCTGAATTGCAAGGCCGATTACCCATTCGCGTCGAGCTAGGTGCACTGTCCGTTGATGACTTTGTACGAATATTAACAGAGCCAAACGCTTCTTTGACGAAGCAATACGCTGCGTTATTAGCAACGGAAGGCGTTACCATTAAATATGCTGAAAATGGTATACGAAGAATCGCTGAGGTGGCATGGCAAGTTAATGAGCGCACTGAAAACATTGGCGCACGACGACTATATACTGTCATGGAGCGGCTATTGGAAACCATTTCCTTTGATGCCACGGATAAATCTGGCTCCAGTTTCACTGTCGATGCGGACTATGTTAATAAGAACCTGGGGCAGCTGGTTGAAGATGAGGATCTTGCCCGTTACATTCTTTGATATCACCAAATAAAAAAGCCCGTATTAGGGCGTCACCTAATACGGGCTCCAAAAGGAGGGATAAAAACACGTTTCTCCGCCAATGCTGACAATAGTCTATATCGCGATAAAACGGCTTGGTTTGCCCACAATAAATTGATTAATCACCGCTTGCCAAAATGGGGTATAAAGTTTTTCATACAGAGGGTGTGCTGCGTCGACTGGGAAACACGGGCCGTGATTGATTTCTAAAAGCCATAGTGTTTCGTTTGCATCGACCATAAAATCCACCCCAAAACATCCAATCCGAGGCTTTTCATCCTGAAAGTGTTCTTGAAAAGAATGCCTTAGTGCATCACTTAGCCGCTGACAAGCGTGGATAATGGGATCTTCAAAAGGCTGGTAAATCACCATTTCGCTACTTAATCGCTGTACGACATTGATGCGTTCATCACTTAAATGCTCATTGGTTAAGTGAACCGAAAGATCCTGTGTTACATCCGCATAAGGTCTAAGCGCAATATTCAAGTAACCATTAGGAAAAATGCCACATCCCGCATGCGTGGATAACACCATCAGTTGGCGAATACTGTATTTATGGCCATGCGTGGGCCCCTGAATCAAATGGGGAGGCTCAATGTATCGTTGTAAAACATGCGGTCCACCCAACCGTTTTCTGCTAACATAGTAATCATATAATGTCTCAGGGTTTTCAAAAATATGTATATTTTGCCCATTATTTAATAAAGCGGGTTTAAGAATAAAGCGTCCCCAAGATTCCTTGTCAACAAGACCCAAAATCGTCTGCCAATTGTCCTCGTCTAAACAATAGGTTAATGGAATCAGGTCTGACAAACCGTGTTGTTGGCAGAATTTAGCCAATCGATGTTTGTATTCTAAGGTTTCACTGATTGCTATCGGGAAATCTAACCAGGCATCACTCACCTTTGCACGCCTAGGAATACGAGTAGCTGTCCAGCCTATTTGACTCAGAAATGTTGCCAAATTGGTTTGAGTGGGTGATTCTTTTCGAAAACAATAGTAATCAGTCACTATGGCCTCAAATCAGTGAAATTTAACATCGAATCGGAATAACAAAAAATAGCATATATCATCATGCTACATTTTAGCAGATGAATGCGCTAAAATAGCGTTTTTTTCCGCATCAATATATAAAATGCAACTCAAGCAAATGAAAATATCAGGGTTCAAATCATTTGTGGACCCTGTCACAATTCATCTTCCCAGCCAATTAATTGCTATTGTTGGTCCAAATGGGTGTGGAAAATCCAATATCATTGATGCCGTACGGTGGGTTTTAGGCGAAAGCTCTGCCAAAAATTTACGTGGCGATGCGATGACAGATGTCATATTTAATGGGGCAAGCACACGTCGTGCGGTTGGCCAAGCATCGGTTGAATTACGATTTGATAATCAGCTGGGTAAGATTGGGGGACAATTTAATCAATACCAAGAAATTGCCATTAAACGAACGGTCAATCGAGATGGCGATTCCGCCTACTACCTCAATGGCAAACGCTGCCGAAAACGCGATATCATTGATATTTTTCTTGGGACTGGCGCTGGTTCACGAGGCTATTCCATTATTAGTCAAGGGACCATCTCGCAACTTATTGAAGCAAAGCCCTTAACCCTACGTTCCTATTTAGAGGAAGCCGCAGGCATCTCAAAATACAAAGAAAGACGGCGAGAAACCCTCCAACGTATCGAACATACGAAAGCCAACCTTGCTCGGATTCATGACATCAGTCAAGAATTAGACAAGCAAGTCCAGCGTTTACAAAAACAAGCGAAAACCGCAGAAAAATATCTCCAATTAAAACAAGAAGCAACCCACTGTCGCATAAAAATTTCTGCCTATAAATGGCAACATCATCATACACAACGCACATTGTATCAACAACAACTTGAAGAACTGACGCGAAAGATTACCGACCTCAAACAACAGCGTGCGTCGTTTATTAATGAGGCAACTAAGGCACAAGCATCTCTCCAAGATCAGCAGCACCTTTTTAACCAAAAACAACAAGCTTATTATGAGCAACAAAGCAAATTAGCACGCATCGAAGAACATGCCTTGATGCGCGAAAAAGAGCAACAAGCGATTACCAGCCAAATACATCAAGCGCAACAAGACGCGCAGCAAATTGCACAAACGACAACGGATGAGCAATCCCAATTAAATAGTTGCCAACAACAGTTAGAGCAAACAGAAAAATTGCTCGTTGAAATGAACCAAACATATGAACAGGCGTTAGCCGATTTAAACCATCTAGAACACCAACAACAAGAACAAACACAAGCTTACCAGCAATTAATAAGTCAGCAACAAACACTAAACCATAGCCAACAATTAACCCAGCTTAAAATCGATCAGCTAAATGACAAGCAGCAACAGTGGATGATCCAGGTAGAAAACACGGACAGTCAGGAGTTAACAAAGACAATTGAACATTGCCAAAACCAGGCGCAGCAGCTAGAAAAAACTCTGCACCACTATGAAAAATCGATTGAAGCGCTTGAAACTGATATACAATCTCATATAACTGACGAGCGAGGCCACCAGCAATCATTGCAAACGATTAAAAAAACCATCAAAGACCTTGAGGCTGATTATCAACACCTCTTACGCCAAAAAACGATCGTTGATGCGTCAATCGAGGCAAATAGTGGGAAGAAAGAGCAGTCAATCCCCTCTTTCCTACAACAACAAACGCCCGTTTTTCAGACAATTACTGTCGCCGAAGAATGGCAGGCTGGATTTCAATGGATAGCATCTTTTCTCCTTCATGGCTATTTAGTGGAAAATACCCAGGATCTTCTCTCCCATAAAGCACAACTTTCACAAAGTGGATTAGTCTTATGCCAATCAAATCCGCCTAAAAAATCAGTCCAAGGTCAAACATTAGCCGACGTCATCGATGGCCCGATTCCCGATACAAACCTCAAACTCAGCACTATTTATTTAGCTGAGTCAATTGAAGAAGCGTATGCAAAAATCGATTCTTTAGCAAACGATGCATCCATTCTGACTAAAGATGGTTATTGGTTAGGAAAGACCTGGCTTCAGTGCATGCCGGCAGATAATGAAGCGTCTGTCAACTTACTCGCACTCGTTCAAGACCAAAAACGTCTTAATCAATCGCTTGAAGACTTGTCAAATCAAATAAGCCTTTATCAACAAAAGCATCTAGAAAGTGAAAATAATCTCCAAGAGATTGGCCATTCCATTAAAGCAACGCAAGCAGCGCTTAGTCAGCAGCGTCAAGAACAACAAAAAACCCAAACTGAACTCACGCTTTGCCAACGCCAACAAAAGCAAGCTGAAATGGAGAAAATCCGGTTAAATGAGCTAAGCTTGCAATATCACACAGAGATTGAGTCAATTGTCTCAGAGCGACTCTTACTTGAAAAGCAATTGGAAAGTACTCAAACCCAACAAAGCGATCTTGCGCTTCAATTGAATCAATTCGAACATCTCAGCTCTCAAGCTGAAACCGTCAAATTAAAAAAAGAAACGGTCATGCATTACCACCAACAGTTGCAACAACACCAGTTAATGCAAAAGCAATTGCAACAAACTGAACAAAACAGTAAGCAGCAATTAACCTATTGGCAATCTCAACAAGAAAAGTTAGCGGCAAGGCTGACACAATTAAATGATTCGTTGGCCGACCTTGGAAATAAACAGGAATCGGATGATAAAGCAAATATTGATGACTTAAAAACGGAACAAAAAAGCAATAAGTTGCTTTTGGATCAGCTACAAGCTGATATTGAGCAACAAAAGCAAACAATAAGCTCATACTTACAGCAGGCCGATTCATTGCTTCAACAAGCGAATGACGTTGAACATTTGTTCCAGGCAGCCCAATTACAAAAACAAGAAGCCACTATCCGTTTAGAAGAAGCACAAAATCAATTGGATCAATACGCTATTACCATTGAAGAGGCGATAACGCATTTAACAGAAACGGACACGATTGAGCATTTAAACCAACTGCTTAGCCATAATGAAAATCGTCTCCAACTACTTGGTGGCGTCAATCTGGCAGCAAAAGCCGAGCTCGATGAAGAAATAGCTCGTAAGCAAGCATTAGATGCCCAACAAGTCGATCTAGAGTCAGCTATCGAATCACTTAACCAAGCCATCAATAAAATTGACCAAGAAACCAAAACACGATTCAATGAAACGTTCGAACAAGTCAACAAAACCTTTCAACATCTGTTCCCAACGGTTTTTGGCGGGGGCAAAGCATCATTAACCCTTGAAGGAGATGACTGGCTTGAAAGTGGTGTCATGGTGATGGCACAACCTCCTGGAAAGCGAAACACGACCATACAGCTTCTCTCAGGAGGTGAAAAGGCCCTTACCGCCGTTGCGCTGGTATTTGCTCTTTTCCAATTAAACCCATCCCCTTTTTGTTTACTCGATGAGGTCGATGCGCCGTTAGATGATGCGAATGTCGGTCGGTTTTGTCAATTAGTCAAGCAAATGTCTGACCAAGTCCAATTTTTAATAATTACACACAATAAGGTTACCATGACGCTTGCTAAACATTTGATTGGAGTCACCATGCGTGAACCGGGAGTTTCGAGATTGGTCGCAGTAGACGTTGCAGAAGCCATCGAATTGAGCGCGAAGTGAGCTTGACAAATGGTTTCTGCCAATTAGATACTGTAAAATATTACCTAAAAATCTTTCACTGGAGACATCATGCAAGCGAATATAAGCTTGGCCTTTAATCTATTACTACTAGGTGGGGTTATCTATGCGATTTTTCGCATTTTAAGAAAACAACCCTCTTCGGATATTGCTGATACAACATCAAACCACCCTAAAGATATTATCGAACGAGATGATATCATTGCAATCCGGAAAATTACTCCCCCAGAAACCGTTGTTTCAATGGATAAATTCCATAAGGAAGAACCCACCTCAAAAATGAGAAAATCGGATAACCCCCACCAACTCTATTTCCTTGTTCCTAACAAGCAACCGCATTTTCAAGGATATGACTTACTTCAAAGTTTGCTTGCTGCCAAATTACGGTTTGGGGAAGGCAATTTTTTCCATTATTACCAACAACAAAATGGGATTACTGAATCCGTATTTACTGTCGCAGCAACGAGTGAAACAGGCCAGTTTGATTTAAATAAAATGCATGCTTTTACTACCAGAGGCTTGTGCTTGTTTATTGAACCAAAGGCAGATGAGTCTTCTAATAAAGATGCGCAAGCTATTCTGCTACAAACCGCCAAGCGATTGTGTCAACTTTTAGATGCAACTTTGTTGGATGAGACGCAAAAACCAATGAGCCATCCCATGACGAATGCCTCCACTGAAACCGCCTCAGCGACATAACCAAAGGTAGATTGGAATAATGAAACTAGCGCAGATAGCCCTTTGGTTAAGTCAGCAATGTGACCTCGATTTAACCGTTAATCAAATCGTGTCTGATAGCAGGCTTGTTAAACCAGGCGATGTTTTTGTCGCCTTATCTGGCGAAACATACCAAGGGCATAACTTTATTAGTGCGGCAGCCCAGCAAGGCGCCATTGCAGCAATCACTGACAAACAAGATCCGGATGTAACTATCCCTCAGTTTGTGGTAAACGATCCGCTAGTAGCATTAACCACCATGGCAATAGCGCATCGTCAACAAGTCAAATGCCCAACTGTCGCCCTAACGGGTAGTAATGGTAAGACAACTGTGAAAGAGATGATCTACACCGCGTTACCCAAACCCGCGCTCGCAACTACTGGGAATTTGAATAACCATATAGGCGTTCCACTCAGTGTCCTTCGCCTGAGACCCGAACATCGTTATGCTGCCTTCGAACTTGGTGCAAATCACCTTGGTGAAATTGCTCAAACGGTGAAAATTGCCCAACCGGATGTTGCTTTAATAAATAATATCGGCCCAGCACATATTGAGGGCTTTGGTAGCATTGATGGGGTTGCAAAAGCCAAGGGCGAAATTTACAGTGGTCTGAAAAAAGAAGGGATTGCCGTTATCAATGATGATGATAATTACAACCATTTCTGGGATGACATCATCAAGGATAAATCCGTTATTCGATTTTCCATGACCCACACAGCCGATGTTTATGCAGACAATATTATCATGGATCAATACAACTGTGCCCATTTCCAAGTACACTTTCCTTCTCAAATAACGGCTGATATCCATTTGCAAGTACCTGGCCGCCACTTGGTTGCCAATGCGTTAGCTGCCGCCAGTTGTTTATTTGCTCTTAATATACCCATCGACAATATTGTCACAGGCCTCAATCAATTTAAGGGCGTAAAAGGTCGCTTTCAACGCATGAAAGGACAAAAAGAAAGTTGTATCATTGATGATAGCTATAATGCCAATCTAAATTCCACACAACGTGCCATTGAAGCTCTGGCGCAATACCCTGGTAAACGCATATTAATCATGGGTGACATGGCTGAGCTAGGCTCTTGGGGAATCGAACATCATCAACAAATTGGAAATTTAGCAAAACAAAATCATATCGACATGGTCATTACCCTTGGAAATTTATCGTCTCACACCAGCGAATCATTTGGTGACAATGCTTTTCATTTCAACGATATTGGCAGCCTGATTGATCATGTCAGAGGCTTATTGGCTTCTGATGTAACCCTATTGATTAAAGGTTCGCGCAGTGCCCGAATGGAAAGGGTTGTTGATGCGTTAAAAGAAAAAGAACTACACGCAGATGCGTCGAGTTAACACGAAAGATACATAAGGAATCTAAAAAATGCTCTATTGGTTAACCCAATATTTTCAAGGTCAATACCATGCTCTTAGGGTATTTCAATACCTGACCTTTCGTTCAATATTAGCCGCTTTCACCGCTTTGCTGCTAACAATTATCTTTGGCCCTATATTAATAAAATGGCTTAAACAGGTTCAGATAGGCCAAATGATTCGGGATGACGGTCCTCAATCACACTTTAGTAAGAAAGGCACTCCGACGATGGGTGGCGTTCTTATTATCTTTGGTATCACGATGAGTGTGTTGTTATGGGGTGATCTAAGCCAACCAGCGTTATGGTTGGTTTTACTAGTCATGCTAGGGTTTGCTTTAATTGGCTGGGTAGATGATTATCGCAAGGTGGTACAAAAAAATAGTAAGGGGTTACCGGGTCGCTGGAAATATTTTTGGCAATCAGTCGTGGCACTTATCGCTTTGGTGTGGCTATACAGCCAAGCGATTTTGCCTGTTCATACTCAATTAACTATCCCATTTTTTAAATCATGGCTAATTGACTTAGGCATTTTCTTTCCCATATTCGGTTATTTCGTCGTTGTCGGTAGCAGTAATGCCGTCAATTTGACCGATGGTCTTGATGGCTTGGCTATCGTCCCCGTTATCATGGTTGGCGGTGCTCTTGGGATATTTGCTTATGCCTCCTCCAATGCTATTTATGCCCATTATTTAGCAATGCCGTTTGTGCCTCGCACTGGCGAGCTAACCATATTTTGCTCTGCCATGGTGGGAGCTGGTTTAGGTTTTTTATGGTTCAACAGCTATCCAGCCCAAGTATTTATGGGTGATGTCGGGTCGTTATCGCTTGGCGCGGCATTAGGGATGATTGCGGTGGTGATTCGCCAAGAGCTGGTATTAATGATTATGGGCGGTTTATTTGTTATTGAGACATTGTCCGTCATTTTACAAGTGGGCTACTTCAAAGCCACCGGTGGAAAACGACTATTCCGAATGGCGCCATTACATCACCATTTTGAATTAATGGGATGGCCTGAACCAAAAGTGATTGTTCGATTTTGGATTCTTACTGTCTTTTTCGTCCTTTTTGGACTCGCAACTCTGAAATTACGTTGAGAGAAATGCCATGCAAAACCGTCTTCAATTAGTTATTGGTATTGGAAAAACAGGTGAATCAATCGGGCGCTGGTTAGCTCGTCACAATCAACGTTTTGTTTTCTTTGATACGCGCTCTGAGCCCCCGCAAAAAGCAGCCATTGAAAAATTATTCCCCGATGCTGCACTTTATTGTGGTCTTTTGCCTGAATCAATTTGGGCGAATATTGAAAAAATCTATGTTAGTCCGGGCGTCGATTTTCGACACCCCGTCATGACACAAGCCCTCAAAACAAAGATACCACTTAGTAATGATATCGATTGTTTAGCCGCTGAAATCGGTGATGCGCAAGTGGTAGCAATTACAGGTACCAATGGAAAATCCACCGTCACCGAGCTTGTTGGCTTAATGGCAAAAACTGACCAACATCCCGTTGTGGTTGCAGGCAACATTGGTTTGCCCGTTCTTGATCAACTGGAAACTGCTCCCTCTAATGCGTTATGGGTTTTGGAATTATCCAGTTTCCAACTCGATTTGAGTAAACATCTTAAACCATCTGCTACCACTATTTTAAATATCACCCCCGATCACCTCGACAGGCATGGAACGTTTGCAAATTATATTGAGTCAAAACAAAAAATTTACAAACAGGCGCAATTTGCTGTTTATAATCGTCAAGACACTAATACCTACCCCCCCGAAAATGTTGAATCAACAAGCTTTGGATTAGACAAGCCTAATGCCAATCAATGGGGAATAGATTACCTGGATGACCAACCTTATCTTTGCTATGGTGCAAAAAAAATCCTGTCAACCTCATCACTCAAACTGAAAGGACAACATTTCTGGCAAAATGCACTGGCTGCTTCAGCTTTAGCGCATCGGATGAATATCTCTATCGAAGCAATCACAAAGGTTTTATCAACCTACCAAGGCTTGCCCTATCGGACGCAATGGGTGGCAACGATTAACCAGGTTGACTATATCAATGATTCAAAGGGAACCAACGTGGGAGCAACACAGTCTGCCATCCAAGGGATCGGTTCTACCATACCAGGGAAACTCATTCTTATTGCAGGAGGGCAAGGAAAAGGGGCGGATTTTTCTTTATTACAGCCCTGCGTCAAGCAGTATGTCAAAGCAGCATTCATTTATGGGCAAGATGGTCCATTGTTAGTTGAAGCCCTAAAAAACCATACTCAAGTAACGGCAACCAGTGGGTTGAAAGAATCGCTACGACACGCTTTTGAAATTGCCAAACCAGGAGACTGTGTCTTATTCTCACCCGCTTGTGCAAGCTTCGATGGCTTTAAAGACTTTAACCATCGCGGTGAAGTCTTTAATGAATTGGTCGAGGCATTAAAATGATAGGGTTGGCATACCAGAAACACCCGTTTTCAGGCCCAGCATTATCTCAGTTAGATAATTGGCTACTAGGGGTTGCTGTTACCTTAATCTTACTAGGGCTTATCATGGTATGTTCAAGTGCTATCATGGTCTCCACATCCCAATATCACCAACCTTTTTTTTACCTAATAAGGCAATTATTGTTCCTGAGTATTGGGTTGGTTGTCGCAAAAGTAATATTGCATATTGATTCCTCTATTTGGCAGCGCTATAGCGTGCCGGCATTATTCACTTGTTTATTTTTATTGCTCATCGTCCTTATCCCTGGCATTGGTAAAGTCGTCAATGGCTCACGTCGCTGGCTTGCTTTTGGCCCAATTGGCATACAAGTTTCTGAAATAGCTAAACTAACGATGGTCGTGTATATGGCCAGTTATTTGGTGCGACAAAAAGACAAGGTCACCTCCCAACTATCAGGCTTTATCAATCCCATGATTGTGCTCGGCATTGTATCCCTACTTCTATTAAGGGAGCCCGATTTTGGTGCTACTGTGGTCATCAGTTTTACTGTGATGAGTATGTTATTTATCGCTGGCGTAAAATTTCGCTATTACACACTTTTCTTGATTGTTGTTGCCTTCGCCCTGACAATGATTGCCCTTTCATCGCCTTATCGCGTTGCGCGTTTAACTGCTTTTTTGGATCCCTGGGCCGATCAATTTAATACAGGTTATCAGCTAACCCAAGCATTAATTGCATTTGGGCGAGGGGGAATTTGGGGCGTGGGACTCGGCGATAGCGTTCAAAAACTATTCTATCTTCCCGAATCTCATACAGATTTTCTATTTGCTGTACTAGCTGAAGAGCTTGGATTCGCAGGCGTTATGCTAGTTGTGATATTGTATTGTATACTGATTATGAGAGGCATCAAAATTGCAAATAACGCGTATCGACAACAACGCTTATTTGCAGCATATGTCGCTTATGGGTTAACCTTTTGGTTAGCGTTACAGAGCTTTATCAACATGGGCGTCAATGCTGGTTTATTGCCAACCAAGGGACTGACCTTGCCTTTACTGAGTTATGGTGGGGCAAGTTTAATAATAAATTGTATCATGATTGCTTGTTTGTTGAGAATCGATTACGAGAACAAAGTGTCTGCTGCAATGCAGTAATATACGGGATTTTCGCAATACTGCTGGGGCAAGGAGAAAATGATTTTAGGGATGCGCTTTCACGAGGGAACGTCCCGATTGAATGTCCGATTTTAAGGTCATTTTTTTGCGAAATAATTAGAAAAATTGCCTCCATTTGGCAGCGGACCAATCAGGCAAGGGGAACGCGGTGAAAAATATTAACAACTTTATGACACCAAGGATGGGTCGCGTTGAAAACATTCATTTCATTGGCATCGGTGGCTCGGGCATGTGCGGCATTGCCGAGGTATTGCATAATGAAGGGTATTGCATCACGGGATCTGATGCAAGCGAAAGCAAAACGACTCAATATCTTCAATCGTTGGGGATTGAAATAACCATCGGCCATCATGCTAGTTTAATTGACAAAGCAGATGTGGTGGTGCGCTCGACCGCCATTCGGGATGATAATCCTGAGATCCTGGCTGCAAAGCAAAAACAAATTCCGATTATACCGCGGGCAAAAATGCTGGCAGAACTCATGAGATTTCGACATGGTATCGCGATTGCGGGCACTCATGGAAAAACGACTACCACCAGTTTAGTCAGCAGTGTATTGGCAGAAGGTGGTCTGGATCCGAGTTATGTTATTGGTGGCCGGCTAAATAGCTCGGGTTCGAATGCGCAGCTCGGTAAATCAACTTATTTTGTCGCTGAAGCGGATGAATCCGATGCTTCCTTTTTGTTTTTAAAACCAATGACAGCCGTGGTCACTAACATCGATGCGGATCATATGGGGACCTATGAGGACAATGTCGACAAACTTAAAGATACCTTCTTAGAGTTTTTACACCATCTTCCCTTTTATGGCTTAGCTATTTTATGTCTCGATGACCCAGGTGTTATGGACGTGATGCCAAGAATTGAGCGACCTATTATAACCTATGGCTTTAACAAAAATGCCCATTATCATGCCGTCGAATGGGTGCAAAAAGGTCTATCTAGCCAATTCACCGTTTTCAGACCAATTCCCCATGCGCCACTACACATCGAATATAATTTACCAGGCCGCCATAATGTATTAAATGCATTAGCCGCTATAGCCGTCGCCACCGATCTGGGTGTCAGCGATACCGACATCATTGAAGGTCTTAGAAAATTCCAAGGGGTAGGACGGCGCTTCCAACAACTCGGTGATAAACTATTCGAGCATGGAACAGCTAAAATTATCGACGATTATGGCCACCACCCCCAAGAAATTAGTTCGACCATTGATGCATTGCGCCATGTATGGCCCGATACTAAATTAATTCATGTTTTTCAGCCACATCGGTATACGCGAACGAAAGCCTTATTTGATGCCTTTGTTGATGCGTTAAGTTTGGCAGATGAGCTCGTGTTATTAGATGTGTATCCAGCTGGGGAACCCCCCATTGAAGGAGCAAACTCAGCCGCCATTGCCCAAAAATTACATGAGAAAGGTAAACATGCTTATTTGGCAAATGAACAGACTTTATTAGCCACACTCGATAAAATTGTCCAAAACGATAATATTTTATTAATGCAAGGCGCTGGCAGTATTGGTACGATGGCCAATAAACTTGTGCAAAATACCCAGGAGCCAATATCATGAACCAACCGGCACTGGTCTCTCAATTAAGAGGTGAATTATTTCATCATCAACCCCTTGCAAAATACACGACTTGGCGTGTAGGTGGTCCTGCAGACACACTCTATAAACCGGCTGATTTGGAAGATTTATGTCATTTCTTAACAACATTACCAGCCGATGAGCCAATTCATTGGTTAGGCTTAGGTTCCAATTCGCTTATCAGTGACAGTGGGATTAGAGGGACAGTTATCGTTACCCAAGGTGCCTTGAAAGATATGGCGATGGTTTCTGCCAATGTCGTTCGGGTTGAAGCCGGTGTAAGTTGTGCGTCTATGGCTCGCTTTTGTGCTCGAAACAATTTACAAGGCGGCGAATTTTGGGCAGGTATCCCGGGAACCATGGGAGGCGCTTTGAAAATGAACGCTGGCTGCTATGGCCATGAAACCTGGAATTATGTCACAGAAGTTGAGACCATTAATCGTCAGGGTGAATTGCATAAACGCCCGGCTAATGACTATGAGATTCAATATCGGCAAGTGAATGGCCATGAAGAAGAATGGTTTATTGCAGCCTGGTGCTCATTGAATATTGGCGATAAAGAAATATCACTTAATCGGATCAAAGAGCTTCTAAAACAACGATCGGATACACAACCGACGAGTGAGCATAATTGTGGTTCGGTATTTCGTAATCCACCCGGTAATTTTGCAGCAAAATTGATTGAATCCTGCGGCCTAAAAGGCTTTAAAATCGGCGGCGCGCAAGTATCTACAAAACATGCAAATTTCATTATTAACCAGGACTGTGATGCCACGGCAAAAGACATTGAGCAACTAATTAATCATGTTTGGCAAACGGTAAGAGATAAAACAGGCGTCGAATTGGTCCGCGAGGTCCATCTTATTGGGGAGTAGTTATGGGTAAAAAAGATAAAGTAGCAGTCATTTATGGCGGGAAATCGGGAGAACACGAAATATCACTCCGTTCTGCGGCTTCCGTTGTTCATAATTTAGATGCCAGTCTTTACGATATCATCCCCATCGCGATCGATAAAAATGGGCTATTGTTTCTTAATGACTATCAAGAAATGATGACCTACCGAGACTCGCTTCCAGTAAAAACAGAACACTCTAAAGCCCTGCCAAGCTTAGATAATTTTGGGAAACTCACCATCGATGCTGATGTTATTTTCCCCGTGATGCATGGCCCATTGTATGAAGATGGCTGTTTACAAGGCTTGTTAGAATCGTTATCCATTGCTTATGTCGGTTGTGGCGTTTTGTCATCCGCTATTGGTATGGATAAAGACATGACACGAAAAGTTGCATGCCGTCATGATATCCGTCATGCACCCTACGTCTGTTTAACAGCCACTCAGTCTGACGCGCAACGCCAAACGATCCTGCAACAATTGATCGATCGAAATCAATGGCCATTATTTGTCAAACCGTGTTCATTAGGCTCAAGTGTTGGCACTCATAAAGTCAACGATAGCCAATCATTGCATGAAGCCGTGAAAGATGCTTTTCGTTTTGATCACACCGTGTTGGTTGAAGATTGCATTCACGGGCAAGAAATTGAAATATCGGTGCTGGAAGATCTAGAAATAGGCAACCCTCCCCGAGCATCGACACCGGGTGAAATAAAAACGGTACACCAAGATGGTTTCTATTCGTATAACGCCAAATATTGTCAAAGTGAGCTAACCGATTTAATTATTCCGGCCAACATCAGTAAGGATTTACAACAAAAAGTGCAGCATGCTGCCATTCAGATCTTCCAAAGGCTAAAATGCCAAGGACTCGCAAGAATTGATTTTTTCATTGCCGGGAATGATATCTATTTTAACGAAATTAATACCATGCCAGGGTTTACTTCCATCAGTATGTATCCAAAACTATGGCAACATGATAACCTAGGCTATGAAGATTTGTTGAATCAATTAGTCACATTGGCAAAAAGAAATCATCAAATCAAATCAAATCGCTTAACGGATTACCAGTAATAACTATGGCAAATGATCAAATAGAACCTGAACGAAAGCCGATAAAATTGTTCTTATTGATTGTATTTGCTGTTTTTTTAATTTTCCGTTGTTTCTATCTTTTTTTTAGCGACCCTGAACGGTTCCCTATTGACGTCGTAAAGGTTGAATCACCGTTTAAATTTGTCGATAGAAAAACCATTGAAAAAACGATATCTCCTTTTCTTGAGAAGAGTTTTTTTACGTTACCTGTCCATCAATTACACCAGCAGTTAAACGCATTAAACGGGATTGAACAAGTTGACGTTAAACGGCTGTGGCCAGACCAATTAGTCTTGCATTTTGAAGAAAGGCATCCAATTGCCAGTTGGCATAATCAGCTCATCACACCATCAGGGGAGGTATTTAGCACTAAAGACCCAGCAATATTCGATAACTTACCTAAATTAGAGGGACCCGAAAAAAATAAAAAAGATATTTTACATACTTACCAAAAATTGAGTAAGATATTATCAGGCTACGGATTTTATTGTAGAGAACTAAGTTATTCTCCTGCACAGGGCTGGCAATTACGGTTAAAAAATGACATGCTAATAGAGTTGGGAAATCAACAAATTATCAGTCGACTGGAAAGATTTCTTCGTCGTCTTCCAGCTATACAAGCTGAATCATCGGCTAGGATTAACTACGCAGACCTACGATATAAGCAAGGGGTTGCAGTTAAGTACGAACAATAGGGTCAATTTGTCGCACTTTCATTTTTATAGGGCGACGCTTGATTTGACAAAATGGTGTGTAGAATAAATCGATCGCTATCGGGGAAAATAGGTTAACATGGCCAAAAAACAAGATAAACAAATAATCACTGGTCTGGACATAGGGACATCGAAGATTGTCGCTTTAATCGCTGAAGTTAGTGAAGATGGCTCTATTAATGTAATTGGAATGGGGAGACACCCCTCTCGAGGATTGAAACGTGGCGTCGTCGTTGATATTGAAGCCACCGTTAATTCAATACAAAGAGCGATAGAAGAAGCCGAGTTAATGGCCAACTGTGAGGTATCAACCGTCTATGCTGGCATTGCTGGCAGCCATATTCGCAGCTTAAATAGCCACGGTATTGTGGCTATAAAAGACAAAGAAGTGACTCGGGCGGATGTTGAGCGTGTTATTGAGGCCGCTAAAGCCGTCGCTATCCCAGCGGATCAAAAAATCCTACATGTATTGCCCCAGGAATTTATTATTGACAATCAAGGGAGCATTCGTGAACCACTTGGCATGGCCGGTGTAAGACTTGAAGCGAATGTCCATATTGTCACGGGGGCCGTTAGTGCTGCACAAAATATCGTGAAATGCGTTAATTTATGCGGTTTACAGGTCGAAGACATTATTTTAGAACAGCTGGCTTCAAGTCATTCTGTCTTAACCGACGATGAAAAAGAACTTGGGGTATGCTTAATCGATATCGGTGGAGGCACCACGGATATTGCTGTTTTTTCTCAGGGTGCGATCCAACACACAGCCGTTATTCCAATCGCAGGGGATCAAGTCACCAACGATATTGCCATGGCGTTACGTACCCCCGCTAAATCAGCGGAGCAAATTAAAATTCAATATGCAACCACTATCCCTTCACATGCCAGCACGAATGATATGATTGAAGTATCACCCGCGTCCAATGATCGTGCAGGGCGCAAAATTGCAGCCAGCATGCTAGCAGAAGTGGTTTATGCACGTTATGAAGAGTTGTACATGCTCGTAAATAATGAATTATTACGTAGCGGTTTTGCCGATAGGATACCTGCAGGTCTTGTCATAACCGGTGGTGGTTCTTGTGTAAATGGCGCCTTGTCATTGGCAGAAATGAGCTTCAATATGCCCGTTCGACATGGGCTAACCCATCGTTTGCCCGGCATGCCTGATGAATCCATTTCGCCAACAATGGCAACTAGTGTCGGTTTATTGATACATGGCTTTAATCATAAACAAGAAACAGGGTACAATACGCCAAGACTCAGACCACAAGCAAAAAATGTCTGGGCTAAAATGCGTGCATGGTTTCAAGGTAATTTTTAGGGACATTCCCTGGTAACTACTCATATTCAAAGACTGTTTATACACAGCTCAGCCTAAATTAAGAGGAGAGGCATCATGTTTGAATTAATGGATAACCAGCAAGATAGTGCTGTTATCAAAGTCATCGGCGTTGGTGGTGGCGGTGGAAACGCCATCGAACATATGCTGGCTGAACATTTTGAAGGCGTTGAGTTTATCTGCGCCAACACGGACGCACAAGCCCTGAAAAATTCAAACGCCCAAACGGTTATGCAGCTGGGAGGTGAATTGACCAAAGGACTGGGTGCAGGCGCTAATCCCAAAATTGGCAGAGATGCGGCTGAGGAAGATATTGAAAAAATTCGTGCCTGTATCGAAGGGTCAGATATGGTATTTATCACAGCTGGCATGGGCGGTGGAACCGGAACGGGTGCAGCACCCGTGTTTGCTAGAGTGGCTAGAGAACTAGGGATTCTAACCGTTGCCGTTGTGACTAAGCCATTTTCCTTCGAAGGAAAGCAACGTAGCCTAGCCGCAGAAGAAGGCATCCGCCAACTGGCTGAGCATGTTGACTCACTGATTACGATTCCAAACAACAAATTATTAACTGTTTTAGGAAAAAACATCAGTTTATTGAATGCATTTAAGGCCGCCAACAATGTCCTTCTTGGTGCAGTTAAAGGCATTTCTGATTTAATTACCCGCCCCGGTCTCATTAATGTGGACTTTGCAGACGTTCGAACGGTCATGTCCGAAATGGGAATGGCCATGATGGGAACAGGAACTGCCTCAGGTGAGCAACGAGCCCGACTAGCGGCTGAATCTGCCGTCGCATCACCTTTACTAGAAGACGTGAATTTATCGGGTGCGAAGGGTATTCTTGTCAATATAACAGCTGGCATGGATATGTCGATTGGCGAATTTGAAGAAGTGGGCGATGTTATCAAAGAGTTTATCTCTGATGATGCAACCGTTGTTGTTGGAACGGTCATCGATCCAAATATGACCGACGACATGCACGTCACCGTTATTGTTACTGGCCTGGGTAATCGAAGGGATCAGGCTAGAACAGCTCATACCCCTGCTACCTCTCAGGTTAGCACCAAGCATTCACCTGATTTAGACTACCAGCAATTTGAGCGCCCTGCCGTAGTTCGAAAGCAAGCAGCGGTAGGTCAGATGGAAAATAGCAACAAAGATACAGATTACTTAGACATCCCCGCATTTTTGCGGCGAAAAAAGTAAGCTTGGCAAAAAGTCCGATGTCACCTTCTCCCCAGATAGGGGGAGAAGGTAACTAAAGGCCGATGAAAGGTTAGCGAATTCGAAATCTTTGTTCGGTTAAAAGCACATCGTCCATGCACCATGCCTTAAGATGTTTTTTTATAACCACCCCATTTTTAAGATTAATTTCAAACAGAATGGTTGCAATTTAGATAATAATGGTCGATTATTAGAATAATAATTAGTCATTTTTTTGGAATTGTTAGACAAATCAATAAATTGTTGTTAACATGGTTAAGTTTGGTGTGTGAAAAAAGTGGTAGGGTTTAAGCAAAATTTCACCCAACTTTTGGCAGAAATTCTGCATAAGTCTTAAAAAATAATACGACGAATAGGCGAATGATTAATGATCAAACAAAGAACCCTTAGAAAAATTATTCAAGCTACGGGCGTAGGCTTACACTCAGGAAAAAAAGGGTTATTAACACTGAAACCAGCTCCCATCAACACGGGAATTGTTTTTCGTAGAACAGATTTAGATCCGGTGGTAGAAATACCCGCGGTTTACGACAACGTGTCGGATACCATGTTATGTACCTCCTTAAGCTACCAAAATGTCAAAGTCGCCACCGTTGAACACCTATTATCGGCAATGGCCGGATTAGGCATTGACAATGCCTACGTTGATGTTGACTCACCTGAAGTCCCTATTATGGACGGAAGCGCTGCGCCATTTGTTTTTCTTATTCAATCAGCTGGCATCATCGAGCAAGAAGCGGCTCGAAAATTTATTCGCATAAAGAAAACTGTCCGTGTTGAAGATGGTGATAAATTTACTGAGATATCACCTTATGATGGGTTCAAGGTTGGGTTCACGATTGCTTACGATCACCCTGTCTTCAATGATAAACCCCAACGCTCTGTTTTCGATTTTTCATCGACCTCTTATATCAAAGAAGTCTGTCGCGCTCGAACGTTTGGGTTTTTGTCCGATTATGAGAAATTGCGTGAGAATGACCTCGCCAAAGGTGGTAGCTTAGATAATGCTATTGTGGTTGATGAGTACCGCGTATTAAACGAGGATGGCTTGCGCTTTGACAATGAATTTGTTTCGCATAAAGTTTTAGATGTTATTGGCGATGTGTACTTACTTGGCTGCGGATTAATTGGTGCATTTGAAGGACATAAATCGGGCCATGAAATGAATAATCGCCTGCTAAGAGCATTAATGGCTAGAAAAGATGCATGGGAATACACCTACTTCAATGCTAAAAATTATGCAGAAGCACCCGCTAGCCTCTCATTCAAAAGCTTAGAGCTAGTTGAAGCATAACATTTCAGGGTGAAAGATCTGAGGATAGATAACCAAGTTACTCTTTAGACTCTAAGTGATCAGCCCATTGTTTTATCGCTTTTTTTAAAGGTGGATAATCGACACTCTCAGCAAGTGATTCAACCGTTTTTTTTGCCTTTTGACTAACCTTCCTAGCTTTTTTATCTTTAGATACAAAGACGGGAGCTGCGTGTGGGGACTCGATCATAATATCACACTGGATGAGTTGATAAAGCTGATGGTCACGGCGCAGGCAATCTCGAATCGTTGGGATCAAATAGCGCAACTCTGTCGCAAATGCGGCGTCTCTGACGCTAATCGTTAACTTGCCCCTAACAAAGCTGGCAACTCGACAATAGCTTTGCAGATGCTCAGGCAGCATATCCAAAAAAATATCATTTATTTTATCCACCTGAAAGCTTTGTAAGCATATTTCCACTAATTGGGGATTTAAACATCGGCTAATCCGTCGCATATTCCTGGCTTTTTCATTAAGATAAGGTATAGTATACATAAGAGCGAAATCCTAGTATAGCCATTGACATGACCAATCAACCGACCATTCACCAAGCAAAGCTGCACATCATTATTTTCTTATGGCCTTTGTGCGTGGTCCTTGCACCCATTTATGCTTCGTTTCATTTACCCTCAAATTTACAGCAATTTCGTGATATGTTCTATTATGTTTCAGGGTTTGGCGGCATATGGATTATAATGACTTGGGTTACTTACCAATTTTCATCGCTTACGATTAAACCCAAGCAAGTGATTTTAAGAACCGGCTTATTAGTGCGCCAAACCATTGATATTCCTTTGGACAAAATTGAAAGTATCGATATACGACAATCCTTAATAGGAAGCCTGCTAAAATATGGGGAGCTCACCATCACTGGCACAGGCGGCACCCGCAATGTCATTAATTATTTATGCAAACCTTTAACTTGTCGACGCGTCATTGAACAACAAATGCATCAGGTTTGAATTATACAGGGCTGGCGCATTAACACACAGGGATAGACAATCATGACAACGCAAAAAGTGATTATTCTTGATCACCCCTTAATTCAGCATAAGCTCACCGAGTTGCGCGATAAATACACCCAAACTCGCGAATTTCGTTCATTAATTCATGAAGTATCCCTGTTAATGGCTTATGAGATAACCCGCCATCTACCTTTAAAGTTGAAAACGATTGAAACACCCTTAATGCCGATGGAGGCCCCGACGCTGGCCGGCAAAAAACCCATTTTTGTCTCTATTTTAAGAGCAGGCAATGCATTACTCGATGGGATGTTACAATTAATACCTTCTGCAAAAGTTGGCCATGTCGGTCTGTATCGGGATCATGACACACTAAAAGCAGTTGAGTATTATTTTAAAATGCCTCCCCATTGTGAAAAAAGTGATTTCATCGTTCTTGATCCGATGCTGGCTACTGGCAACACAGCCGTTGCAGCAATCACCCGCATTAAAGCGCTCAATCCAAAAAGTATTGTATTCCTGTGTTTATTAGCGGCACCTGAAGGGATAGAAGCCTTGCACAAAGTCCACCCAGACATTCCAATTTACACAGCAGCGGTGGATGAAAAATTAAATGATAAAAAATATATTTTACCCGGGTTAGGCGATGCAGGCGATCGATTATACGGTACCAAATAACAGGACTACCTGAAAGACAATAGGATGAATTCCCGGTGGTTATCGAGAGACTTTTGAATCATCCTTTCTTGGAAAATCAACGATATCAATTTGTGTTTTATTCACAACTTTTTCGTTTCCGGTTGTTTTGGGTTGGTCTGTTAAATCATAATGGTGATTTTCATTAACCAATCGTTGTATCTCTTTGGCAGGTAAGGCCTTGGCAAAATAAAATCCTTGAGCAACCTCACACCCCATTTTCTTTAACTTTTCGAGTTGGGCAACTGTTTCAACCCCTTCAGCAACAACGGTAATATCGAGCTCTCGTCCCAGATGAACCATTGCCTCAACGATACTTGCCTTTTTCTTATTTTCCAACATGGTGGAAATGAACGACCGGTCAATTTTAATTTCACTGACAGCTAAATCGGATAAGTACATAAAGGATGCATAGCCAGTTCCAAAATCATCAATCGAAATTCTAACACCCATATTGGCAAGTTTATGAATCACTTCAACAGCACTTCGTTGATCCGTTAAATAAAAACTCTCAATGATTTCAAAGGTCAATTTGTGGGCTGGCATATTATAGCGCTCTAAAGCGGATTTAACCCTGTCAGGCAACTCAGGATCGGTTAAATCAACGGCTGACAAATTGACCGCAATATTGAGATTGGTGCCTTCACTGTGCCATTGAGCAGCCTGAGAGAACACCATATTAAGTACGTGGTCTGTCAGCGACTTTACCATACCCGTTCGTTCTGCAATGGGAACAAATTTGGAGGCATTGATCATACCAAAATCGGGGTGAGACCATCTTAATAACGCTTCTAATGAATAAATCGTTCCATCAATTAAATTGATTTTTGGTTGAAAATAGATATCGAGCTGTTCTAATTCAATGGCGCGTTTAAGCTCACTCATTAAAACAAGCCGCGTTGGCTGATCCGCTTCCATGCCTTTTGAAAATATGACAAATTTCTTTTCTAACATCCTTGCTTTATAGAGCGCAATACTTGCAAATTGTAGCAATAGATCGTGATTATCACCATGATCTGGATAAACAGATATCCCCATTCTTGCAGTCACATCGATAGCAAAAGAATCCAAGGCAAAATGAATTGATAAAGCTTGCTGTAGTTTCTTGATGCATTCTTTGACTTCGTCCATGCTGTCAAGGTGAGGAAATAACAAAGCAAATTCATCACCAGAGAAACGACCAACCGTTACAACATCTGAAACTGAACACGACAAGCGAATGGAAAATTGCTTCAGTATTTTATCTGCGTTATTTGCACCTAAACCGGTGTTAATTTCTTTAAAATTGTTAATATTAACCAAAACAACAGCCAATTTTCCCTCGTGGCCTGTCATAGAGGATATGGCTCGTTTTAGTCTTTTCACAAACATTTTTCGATTGGGCAGTTTTGTCAAAAAGTCGTGACTGATGTCATGTTCAACCCGAGATTCCAATTGTGATTTTTCCAGACGAAGCGATTCTGTTTGGTCTATCACCATGGCACTTGCCGTATAGGACATCATTGATCCGACGGACTGTCCCCAAAACATAAATAAAAACGGGGTAAGATCTAACACTAACAAGGCAATGTTATTTTTTTGCGCATCAACGATTCCTTGGAAGGAAATTGTCCCCGACATTTGATAGCTAACAGCCAATGTGGCAATGATTATTGTCAAAATTGAAATGGCTAAGCCATACCAAGCATATTTGGACACTCTTGATTTTAATAAGGCTGCATTTTGCTCGAGGGCGGAGCGAACATTTTTCATGAGAATATTTCCATTATTTTGATAATTAATAATTAGACCAAAATGAATAGCTTATCAAGTTAACCATAATTTAAGAATCTCTAGCACTATGATCTACATGGTCAAAAAATTTAGCTAGCCTTACCTTTTTTATAAATAAAGACTATATTAGAAAGTAGTGAGAACTATTCTAAGCCTACCGACCAACATCCTTAAAAGGCGTTCAAGCTAAATATAAGAATAATACAAGGAGAGACGCATGAAAAATTGGATAACATTAATATGCATTTGGACAGTGATGTTATCGATCAATCCCATTGCCTACGCGGTAGAAAAACAAGTCGCGATAACCATTGATGATTTACCCTTTGTTGGCTCCGCTAATTACAATCCTGGTAATCTGCGTCGAGAGCATGACCGATTTATGAAAATGCTGGCGGCTATCAAAGACAGAGGCGTTCCTGCTACAGGGTTTGTGGTGGCCGGTACGATCGAAAAAGGTCAATGGGACATGTTAAATGAATTCGCAAATGCAGGACTTGAAGTGGGAAATCACACCTATTCGCATCCAAATTTGTACAGCACTGCGACTGAACGGTATATCAAAGACATTGATAAGGCGGACAAGGTTCTAAAGCCAATACTTACTAAGCCCAAATTTTTCCGATATCCCTATTTAGCAGAAGGAAGAGGTGAAAAGAAAGAAAAAGTTCTCTCATTTTTACATCAAAAAGGTTACATCATTGCGCCCGTGACCATCGATAGTAAAGATTTCCGATTCAACGATCGATTATTTAGTATCAATTGGCGTAATCGCCCCCAACATCTGCCAAAAATCAAACAACAATATTTGAGTTACATTTGGCAACAAACTAAGCGAGCGGAGCGAATAAGTGAAAAGAATGGGAAACCTATCAAGGAAATCTTATTAATCCATGCTAATTTAATCAATGCACATGCAATGGGTGACATCATCGATATGTATCAAAAAAAGGGTTACAAAATTGTGCCTCTTAGAGATATTTTACTCCCTTCTTCGATAGCAAAGATGCCGATTGCATCGGAATGATAAAAATTTCTTCTTCAATATTGAGTTTCTCCCCAGACATGGGGAGAAATTGCCCTTGAAATACTAACGAGTAGCCCACCACAATTATGCGGGGGTTGACACGATGGATGGTACATTGGTTGAATGTGTGGCTGCTTCCCCACCATTTGCTTGAGGCGTGGCCAGTGGTTGGTTTATACCTTGTTGGGCTTCCTCTTTTACTTTCAAACTAAAAAATCCATTTGCTTTATATAATTGTTTCATTGGAACAAATGATTTTTCCAAGCTATTGCTCATATTATCATAATGTTGTTGGCGCGTTGGGCTGCGCAGGTGCAATAGCGCTAATAAATCCTCGATGCATTGTTTAAACCATAGCCATGTAAAGGGCTCAACATCATTTCTGATATTCATGAGGCGAGTGTAAAAAATAGAATCTTTTTTAGTTAAGTCTTTTAGCAATTTAATTCGCTCAGCGGGCATCAGCTTTTCATTACAGGTGATTTCCTCAAAATCATCGAGAATACCCAAGAAGTTTTTATACTTTTGTTGCTTCCTATTGTTGGTTTCATTAACCGATAATTCTTGCGCGTATACTCGACAAAACTGAAGTTGATTCAAAAATTCACATAGTAATGCATAATCGTCATAATAGGCATTAACAAATCGATCGAGCGAATTTTTAGTCGCATTGGATGTAATCAATATTAAATCTTGGTTGACCAACTCGTCTAAAGGCCGATTGCAAATCTCATCACGAATACGATTGCGCTCTTCTTTTTGGTAGGCTTCTAGGCGATTCTTATAGTCTTTGCTTAAACTGGCAATGCCAATAGTACGGGTCAAATACGGTGTTGCGACTTTATCAAATTGAAGCTCAATAAAGTGCTTCATTTGTTCTTTTTGCTCTGCTAAAACTATGGCTGCGTATTTATCATCGGAAATAAAGCCCATGAGCAATTGCTGCTTTTCGGTAGCAAAAAGATCCGATGCGTTTTCACCCGTTAATTTTGCTTTCAGCCGCTTGATTCGAAATTCAAAATTGGGCAAATCCAGCTTTAAATGGGGTGAGGCTCGGTAAATTTCTTGTTCTAGATTTGTTGGATTGCTATTGATAAAATCGACAGCCAGATTATTTTCTTCTTCAAGCCTGATAATCAAATCCTTATTTTTCCGCAACCAGCGAATGAATTCATATTTTTTGTTAAAAGGCATGACTGTTTTTTGATCGTAGTAAGTGTCAAGCCATTGGGTTGCCGTTTCGAGTAGTTGGATATTCTCTTTCCTCTGATTCATTTGCAAAATCAGATCATCTTTTCGATTAACTATGCTATTTAATCGTCTTAAGCAGCCCTCTTTGCTAAACAAAATGTCAAATGTTTGTTTAGATGGCAATTGTTGTTGGAAAACCAACTCAACATAAAATTTATTAAGTATTTTTCTGACAGGTTCCGAGAGGGTACCCGCTTTTAATCCGATAGAAATTTCTAGTTTGTCTGCTTCGATTAATATATCGGTTAAAGGCCCATTTTGAATTAGCTTCAAACGATCAACCACTGAGTGGTGAATTAGTTGACCTAGGCTGACACTTTCATCACGAAGCTGATAACTCAATTTAGCAATTTGCGGCAACGCTAAGAATACTTGCAAATAAGAATCCGATTTAGCCATTAATTCCTCAATTTCTAAACACGTCTGCTTAGCTGAGTAGGACGCATCAAAATTGGGCATACCTTCAACCGGTTTTCCTTGAAGGTGAGTTTGAATGTGATTCGGCAACACCTTTAGAGTCTGGACTGTATACCATAGTGCTGACCATTGCACAGGTTTATTCTGGTGGTGATTGACTTCGAGCGAAGAAGTTTGATATGGCAACGCGTTGGCATAAGCGGCCTGTTTGAATTGTTGGTATTGCACTTGCAATTGTTGAATAAACGATAACAAATATGGATCGCTGTGCAATGCCAAACCTAATTCATAAATCTGTTCAATCCCTTCATACGCTTGAAGTAAATTATACACATAGATAGATTGATAAGAATCTTCACGCAGCTCTGCAAGCTTTTGTGAGGACTGTTCAAGATAATACAAGGCATTGAGCACTTGCTTAATGACCACTAGCTGATGAGGCTGACTTAGCCTTGTTAACGTATCTTCAATTTCGGGATAAGGCGCGCCTGTTTGTGCTTGGTTTTTAAGCTCTTTTGTGATGGCATCGCTGTAATTTTCAATGACCCATTTTAAAAGCTGTTCGCGCTGGCTTTGTATCCATTGAGGAATTTTAGGTACAAATTCCCATTTAAAAACATAGTTGGCTCGCTCAAGGACTTTTTTAGGCTCAACATAATGTAAGTCTTCTTTGTATGCTACAGCCTTTTCTCTTTGCATTTTCTGGTATGTTTTGACCTTTTCATTGGCTAATCGTTTTGCCTCTAATAACTTAGGATGAAATTTGAAAAAAGCCAATTTCATAATCACCTCTCGAATAAGAAAAGAGGATTTATCGGTCGGTACCCAGTTGACATCACCCGTGAGAGCTTGAACCATTCGTTTATCGAAATAGGACCAACTATTTTGTTGTACTTTATCCACACAGGAATTTAAATAAGGCTGTAATGAGGCATACAATGTCGATAACTCCTTCTTGTCGCCTTCATTTAAACCATTAATGTGAAATTGGTGATCAGTTAGTAATTGCTTTAGCTTTGCTTCAAATTTACTGAAATCGTTTAACGCTTCTCCGAGATGCTTTTGTTCGCGCTGTGCCTGATATAGATTCTTATAAGCTTGAATAAGCTCATCGTTTTCGTTTGTCATATCCGGTGGCGGTTGCTTTTGAAAAGGAATCAACGGTAAATTTGCGGTTGTATCAAGATTTCTGCACAGATCTTCAGCAATCCTGATATTCAATAATGGGGTATTGCTAGCAGATTGGATGGCATTTTTGATGTCTTTTTTTATCGCCAACAACTCTGTTTTACAGTTTAAAAAGGTAACTGCATAAGGCATGTAGTTTTCATATAAGTTGTTAAAGAACCCATTTGTATGATTTTTTATAGCGTCTTCAGATAAATAGGTCTCAACTAATTTTGCATGCAGTTTGGGGCTTTTAGCAATAACAAACCGCTGAAATAAAAGATAGTGCTTAGCTAAGTTTTCTAGCTCCTCTTTAGTTACAGCATGGCTTCCATCTAACTTTTCTAGATTTTGATAAAACCGGTTAAATGCATCCAGTCTTCGACTATTGACAGCAAATAATGATCTATTCTTGTCAATACGATCTTCCATTACCTCCTTTCGACGATTCATCAAGGCCCAATCATTTAACGTCAATAAGTCAGGTGCCTTATCTTGAAGATCAATATAATTATTCGCATAATAGGCTAACTTAGACCAATACTCAGACATCACCTTCATCCAAGGCCCAGTCAAGGTGCCTGGCTTGAGCATTAGTTCTGCTTCTGTTTTATCGAGCAAAAGGAATAACGCCCCTATCTTTTGATGTTTTAGTTCTCTTAACTCCTCTATCACCACTTCTTTAGAGGCTTCATTTGCCAGTGAAAACTGGTCTACAATCCCGCGGCCTAACATAACGATATCTTGAATTAATCGGATATAATGTAATACATAGAGGGGCAATACCAACTTATTGCGATTTCTTAATCTATCCGTTGCGACTAATATTTTTTCAGCCTTCTCTTCGAATTTAGCCAATTGCTCTTTGGACAGAGACGTTTCAATGTTGGCTAATTTAGGGCTATATTGCTTGAGTGAGTCGGTTAGCTGTTGAAAAAATGAAGGTAAGGAGCCACTCAAATGGGTTAAAAAACTCATATCAACGGAACCACCATCTGACTTTAATTGGTATAATCCTTCACCAACAATGGATCCCAATTGATCGGGCTGCATCCAGTCTTGCACATTTTCCGGAGTAATATCGGTATAGTCCTGAACTTGTTTACCAAGATTTTCCAGCTTTTTAAAGGCATTCAGGAGTGATTCATATTCTGGGACAAACGCGCTTAGAATCGAAAAATCTAAATGCGTAATTAAATGCGATGCTTGGTAGGCTTTTGGAATGGTATCATGCCATAATTTTTGCCTTGCTGTATTCGCTTCCCCAGTTCCATTATAAGCTGTCTTTACACCACCCGATGCCTTATACCACCATCGTTTCCACAAAGGCAATTGGTTAATTTCAATCTGTTTATCCTCATCAACAGCATCATACCATTGAAAAATCTTATGATCGCCTTCTCGAATATCGATCGACTCTAAATCCTCAAAGGTTTTTTGTAATAAATAAACCGCGTTTAATAGATCCTTTAAGTTTTTAACAAAAACGGGTTCTTTCGCATAATCTTTGAAGGGAATGCCCTCCGGATTATAATTTTCGAAATACTCTTTTAGGCGCTCCGAAGTAAGCGCATATTTCTGAAACTCTGGGTAAAGGATTAATTCATTTTTTGATACGTGGGCAATCGCACCTTTGATAATTGTTGCGCAAAGATTAGAAAATTTATAATGCTTGAAGTGATCAACAGTAAGAATTAGGCGATCGAGTTTTTGTATCACTGGGAGTCCTAAATCAAAAAACTTAATCAATTGTATCAAAAATGAGACACATTTAAAAGCTTTTTAAGCATACTGATAATATTTAGGAAGGTATGAATTGGAGGGGTAAACTGATATTTCAGAGATTACTGTGGAAAGGCCCTGAGAGTTCCTATTTTTTTGGGGAGATGATCGATATGTGTCCAGCCTGGTAGCTTATAATCAAAAAATTTTACTTTGGGTGAATTCCCGTTTGCTAGCAAACGGGTTACACTGGCGTTCTCAACTTCGTTTGTCTCAGATGTCACCGTCTCATAAAATAGCAACACTAAAATGAATTAGCTTTTATGAAACCGCTCGACACTGGCTTCTACCTCAGCTTTTGCTTCATCACGTCCAGCCCAGCCTTTAATTTTAACCCACTTATTATCTTCAAGATCTTTATAGTGTTGAAAAAAATGTTCGATTGATAACAATAAACTCTTGGGTAAGTCATCATAGCTTTCAACGCCATCATACATCATCGATAATTTACGGATAGGAACAGCAAGTAGTTTTGCATCTTCACCCGACTCATCTGTCATTTGTAGCACACCGATTAATCGGCATTTTATGACAGAACCGCTGATCAACGGAACAGGGGTAACAACCAAAACGTCCACAGGGTCCCCATCTTCAGATAATGTTTGTGGGATATACCCGTAATTGCATGGGTAATACATCGCTGTTGACATAAATCGGTCCACTAATAGAGCGCCCGACTCTTTGTCCACTTCATATTTCACTGGATGTCCCTGCATTGGGATTTCGATGATAACGTTTATTTCTTCAGGTGCATTTTTGCCCGCGCTAATGTTTTTCAAACTCATTGTCTAAAACCTATAAATATATTTCTCGGCGGTATTATGGAAAAAAAAATGGTTAATTGCAAAACATATTATAACAAATACTAGGGAACCTCCCTAAAGTTTTGTTATAATTTATTAAGAATCACTGGTATATATCCAATTTTCTTCAAAATGCTAGCTTTTAAGCGACACATTGGTTTTGTTCATAAATCGTTTAAAAGCAAGTAATAATAAGGTCCTAATGCGCGATTTTAAATGGTTTAAGGGCGGAAAAATAGATAGCATAAATTTAGCATTTTGATGTAAATTGGGTATAAATATGGACATACGCAAACATGGATTGTATATTTTGCCAAACGGCTGCCAGATAAGGTGGCTTCAGGCTAATACTTTACAGAGTAACTATGCAAGCTTACTATAAAAATATTCTAATTGAATTAGGCGAAGATATCGATCGTGAAGGGCTACGCGAAACACCTAAGCGTGCTGAAGAGGCAATGCGTTATTTAACAAAAGGATACACTGAGGACCTGAATGATATCATTAATGATGCCTTGTTTGATTCTGAAATGAATGAATTAGTGGTCGTCAAAGAAATTGAAATGTATTCGCTTTGTGAGCACCATTTACTTCCCTTTCTCGGTAAGTGCCATGTGGGATATATCCCTAATGGGAAAGTGCTTGGCTTGTCTAAAGTTGCTCGGATCGTTGATTATTTTGCACGTCGCTTACAGATTCAAGAACGCTTAACTCAAGAAATTGCTAAATGCATTGAATCAATTACCGACGCTAAAGGTGTTGGCGTTATCATTGAAGCGAAACATCTCTGCATGATGATGCGAGGGGTGGAAAAGCAAAACTCACTAATGTCAACATCCGTAATGCTAGGTGAAATGCGCAAAAACCCAATCACGCGAACGGAATTTCTCAGCCTAATTCAATAAAAAATTCAACAAGGAAAAATCAAACAAGTTATTTAGAGGCATCTCAAGCACGATGCGCTACGCAACCAAATAATACCTTTGATTTAGCAAACCCTCATCCTGCTTTAGGACACCTTTCATCTATCTAGGGAGAAGGGAAAAGAAAGGCAGTATTTTTAGCACTATTCATTAGCAAAAAACGTAATAATCCTTTCATGCATAGGTTCATGCTAGCGCTCTAATCATTGATTTTTTTCTGTCGGACATCGTTGGTGCCCAGGGCCGGAGTCGAACCGGCACGGGATTTAACTCCCGAGGGATTTTAAGTCCCTTGCGTCTACCTGTTTCGCCACCTGGGCATATCGAATTGTGGAGGCTGAGGCCGGAATCGAACCGGCGTACACGGCTTTGCAGGCCGCTGCATAACCACTCTGCCACACAGCCCCATTCAGCTTGCCAGTGCTGTTTTAAAAAAAAAAGCGACGAATCTGTCGCTTTTTGGAGCGGGAAACGAGACTCGAACTCGCGACCCCAACCTTGGCAAGGTTGTGCTCTACCAACTGAGCTATTCCCGCGTCACTGTACGAGTTGCAATTTTACCGTTTTTTGCCCTCGTGTCAACTAAAAAATTGATTTTTTGTAACAATTCACCTGGATAAATTAATTACAGGTGAAGCTGGATAGCTATGATTTTTTTACTCTGTTGCTTTGCCAACAATTAAAGGCCATGCAAGGGAAATATAAACCAACATTGACCATAAAGTAAGTATTGCAGCCACATACAAAAGCACAAAACCTAACCACGCCCAGTAACTGCTAGCCAAATCAAATGTAATCAATAAAAATAGTGCTATCATTTGTAACGTGGTCTTCACTTTTCCTACATAACTTACTGTAACACTTGCCCTGCTTCCTAATTCTGCCATCCACTCACGCAACGCAGATATTAAAATTTCCCGGCCAACAATAATGATAGCGGGGAGCGTAATATAATTTATATCTTTTTGCCCTAAGAGCAACAACAAGCTAATTGATACTAACAACTTATCTGCGACGGGGTCCATAAATGCCCCAAACGGGGAGCTTTGCTTCCATTTTCTTGCAAGATAGCCATCAAACCAATCCGTTATGGAGGCAATGGCAAAAATAATACCCGCTAACGGATGAGCAAAATGAAAAGGCAAATAAAAAACTATCACAAAAATGGGGATCAAAAGTACACGAAAAAGTGTTAAAAAATTTGGAATATTATGTTCATAACTCACGGCTTCATTACTCCTTTATACCAATGAATTTTGCCAGATCATCAAAATTATCAACAACAACGACAGCTCCTGCTTTTTCTAAGCTAGCTTGATTTTGGTGATAAAAATCCATGCCGACGGCTGGCACATTTAGCTGCTGAGCCATTTCAACATCGGTTTCTGAATCTCCGACCATCAAACACCGCTCAGCAGGACATTGAAATATACTCAAAATTTGTTCAAGCATTTCGGGATGCGGTTTTGGCGCAGTTTGACCTGATGATCGAAAAACTTGGATATACGGATCAAGTCCTGCTAATTTAATGGATTTTACTAGCGATTGTTCGCCTTTGTTACTTGCAACCGCTAAATCAAATCCGAGGTTATGGAGCAACTGGATAAACTCAAAAGCCCCGGGTAATAAATAGGCCTGCTCACTCGACTTGGCTAACTTTTTTTGCAGAATATTTAAGAATTGGAATAACTCTTCTTCCGATAAATTGGGAAATATTTTCCTTAACGCAATATTGGGCCCATATTGGATGGAATCGCGTAATTGATTCCAATCAGGCGGTTCTAACCCCCTCGTATTCGCCTCATCACTAATCAGCTCAAAAACTTGTCCGAGCGTATCGCTCAGTGTCCCTTCCCAATCAAAAACTATCAATTGATAAGCTAGCTTATTCATTTACTAGGGTCCTCACCCTCTAGGTAGTCAAGATATTGTTGAAACGTATCATCAAGTGGTGCTTCAAAATAAAATTTTTCTTGTTCAAGGGTAAAACTAATTGCGTTTGCATGCAAATAGAGTCTCTTTATTTTTGGTAAATTACCTAAATTAATCGTTTTTGACTGATATTTATCATCACCTAAAATTGAATGGCCAATATATTGGCTATGCACACGTATTTGGTGCGTACGCCCTGTATGCAATTGTGCTTCGACCAAACAACAATCGTTGAAATTTCGTTTTAAAAAAAACGTAGTATGGCTTGGCTTACCTTCATTATCAACAAAAACCATTCTTTCGCCAGAGGCTAACACATTTTTTTTTAGTGGAACCTTAACATCAATTTTAGTATTTTCGTCCCATCGTCCATAGAGCAATGCTAAATACCTTTTCTCAATTCGACGCTCTCTCATTTCTGCCTGCAATAATCTCAAAACACTCCGTTTTTTAGCTAAAAGGATACAGCCCGATGTATCTCTATCTAATCGATGGACGAGCTCGACAAATGGTGCTTTTGGCCTTAAGTTTCGTATGCTCTCGATTAACCCAAATTGAATACCGCTTCCACCATGAACGGCGATACCTGCTGGCTTATTCACTACCATAAAGGCATTGTTTTCAAATAGAATGCTATCCTCGATTCGCTTAACCTGTTTCGTCACTTTAAAATCGTTTGCTTTTGACTCATGTTCATTCATTCGAATAGGAGGAATGCGAATAAGATCTTCAGGTTGTATGCGATATTGGGGTTGTGTTCTTTTTTTATTAACCCTTACCTCACCCGAGCGAATTATTCGATAAATGTGACTCTTCGGAACACCTTTGAGTATACGGAAAAGGTAATTATCAAGCCGTTGTCCTGACTCATCTGGCTGAACAATTTGATAATTTACATCAGACATATTGCTAGAACCTATTTGCTGGCGCTTAATTTTTTGGTATATTGTACTGTATGCGTAAAAAAGTCGAGTAAAAAAAGCCATCGACTTGATGCGCCACAAGATTATAACGTATTTGTAGTTACTTTAGTAACTAAATTAGGGTTAAGTAATTTCCTAATATCCTAATAAAGCTGGCATCAGCGAGACAATACAAAAATTGTATTCATTTACCGCGTTGATAACTGTTTTTCTGAGAAGTAGGATTTTATATAACCATGGCAATGCTCCTGAAGTTTAGCCGGAAATAAAAGCAATAAATGTAACAAAAAGCGAGTATCTACTGAAAATAGGATCGTGAACTTGGACATTTTGTTTTTTACCAGCGACAACTGTTAGAGCCTTACCGAATAAATTTAACATAAGCACTAATACTGACATAATTGAGGATACTCGCCCATTTTGGGACAAACTTGGTAATTTTGGATTGTATACAACGACACACTAATACAAATGGTTCTGTTGAATGAAAAGCAACAACAGATAAAACAATCCATCTAAAACTCAAGTGAAACAATAGCATAATACAGATCACAAGTGGTCTGATAGCCAATTTATGAAGAATTGGGCAGTATAAAGGACATCGCTATTGCCACGTACCAATGGCAATTCGTAGGTCGGCAAGCCGGCTGAAATCAAGTTGTTGCCTCAAATTATCTCAGCATGAGTGCCCTATACTATGGGGTAAAACATGGAAAAAATGTTAATCAATGCGATTCAATCCGAAGAAATAAGGGTCGCTTTGGTAAAAGACAATTTTTTATATGACCTGGATATTGAATGTCCTAACGAAGAGAAGAAAAGAGGTAATATCTATAAAGCAACCATTACTCGACGTGAGCCAAGTCTTAACGCCGTGTTTGTCGAATATGGTGCAAAAAGACAAGGGTTTCTTTCTCTAAAAGACATAGCCTCCGAATATTTGAGCCACGCCAAGCCATCCAATCCTGAGGGTGATGAAAAATCACCGATAGCCACTCAAATTCGAGAAGGGCAAGAGCTGTTGATTCAAGTTGATAAAGAAGAACGTGGCAATAAAGGTGCTGCATTAACGACGTATATCACACTCGCGGGCTGTTATTTGGTATTAATGCCCAATAATCCGAATTCTGGCGGAGTGTCTCGAAGAATTGAGGGTGAAGAACGCGATGAGCTTAAAACCACCTTGAACCAGCTTAAATTGCCTGATGGCATGGGTCTAATCATACGTACAGCGGGCGTGGGTAAAAACCTAGATGAGTTACAAACTGACTTAGATATGCTCCTTAACCAGTGGGAAGCAATCAAAAAGGCTTATAAAAATTGTCTTGCACCTTGTTTGATACATCAAGAAAGTGATGTTGTTATTCGCTCTATACGTGATAACTTACGTAAGTCTACCAACGAAATCATCATTGATGATCAAATTGCATTTATTAAGGCGAAACAATACATCGAACAGGTTAAGCCAGATTTCTTAAAAAATCT
Organism: Legionella sp. W05-934-2; assembly: GCF_964199965.1. Lineage (NCBI taxonomy): Bacteria > Pseudomonadati > Pseudomonadota > Gammaproteobacteria > Legionellales > Legionellaceae > Legionella > Legionella sp. W05-934-2. The sequence goes on from NZ_CAXMZT010000003.1 coordinate 338,951, forward strand.
AAAGCTGTATAACAGCACGATTCCTCTCTACAATTATTATCAAATTGAAAGCCAAATTGAGACGGCCTATCAACGGGAGGTTCGGTTACCTTCAGGTGGATCGTTAGTGATTGACCGTACTGAAGCTTTAGTCTCAATTGATATCAACTCAGCTAAAGCAACCGGTGGTACTGACATCGAAACAACGGCCTTTAATACCAACTTGGAAGCGGCCGATGAAATTGCCAGACAATTAAGGCTACGCGATTTAGGAGGCTTGATTGTCATCGATTTTATCGATATGAACAATGCGAAAAATCAACGAGATGTGGAAAGCCGCTTGAAAGAAGCGCTTGAAAATGATAGGGCCCGAATTCAAGTTGGACGAATATCTCGATTCGGCCTTCTAGAGATGTCTAGGCAACGATTGCGATTATCCCTTGGTGAAAGCTCCCAAGACATTTGTCCGCGTTGTGAGGGTCGTGGAACAGTTCGTAATATCCAATCCCATAGCTTAGCCATTGTCCGTTTAATAGAAGAAGAAGCTCTCAAAAAGAAAATAGCCCAAATCCAAGTTCAACTACCTGTTGAAATGGCGACCTATATTATTAATGAAAAACGAAATCAACTCGCCAATATCGAGAAGCGACATGGCGTTGATGTGGTTGTGGTGGCGAACCCCCATCTGCAAATGCCTCATTATTCTATTAACAGCGTAAAATTAGATAATATTACGAAAGCAAAAAGACCAAGCTATGAGTTAATTGAAGAGCCCCAAGTGATGTTCATTAAAGCCGATGATGAGCGTTTAATTTCAAGTAAACCTGCCGTTGAAGCGTTTGCTCAGAGTAGCCATAGTGAAAATGGCACAAAAGATAGTGTACTTAAAAAAATATGGCAAATAATTTTCGGTAGTAAAGCGACTAAACACATGTCTAAGGGCACTGTCAAAGAGGATGAATCAAACAAACCATCCCATCAGCAAAGAAGACGTCCAAACGCTCAGCAACGGTCTAAACAACGACAAAGGCAAGATCAACGTCATGCCCAATCTGATTCGAGCAGCTCACAAAGAAGCAATCAGCAACGAAGAAGAAGACCTGCGGGCGGAGGAAGGCAAACCCAAGGGAAAAAGCCCGCTAACAGAACTATCGAAAATTAATTGTTCATCTCACCTGAAGGTCATATTGAATAATTCGCCTGACCTTCAGGTAACCCCATGCAGTAATAACCAATAAAGGGCCGCTTAAATTCGAGGTCCTGGTTGATCTTGAGGTGTAGGTTGGGGCAATAGTTTATTTAACCCATACAAAAGACCCGCAATGACTGCCCCACCCAACAAAATGCAGCCAATGGCAATGCTTCCGATTAATAATGGCGCGCCTAACCCAACTGACAAAGCTGACATAGCCAGAGATCCAATAATCATTGATAATCCAGCAAATGCAACGCCACCAACAATCTTAGGGAAACTTGGGCTTTCACACAGTGTTTTCAATTTAAACCGGAGGGAGATTCCAAGATCATAAATGGTATAATCAGGTGATACAGTAATCGCCATAATAAGCTACCGCTGTGTAAACAAGATTATATAGTAACACATCATTTAATCAGTTTGCAATATATTTGGCCATTGGTTGCTATGGAGATAAAAAAAAGCCGGTAAGACCGGCTTTATCAAAAAATGATTTAGCGATCAATCTTCCGACTCATCATCAACTTCTTCCGCTGTAGGTCGATCAACTAACTCAATGATAGCCATCGGTGCACTGTCACCAGCACGAAAACCACATTTGACTATCCGAGTATAGCCACCTGGCCGCTCAGCATATCGAGGACCTAGCGTTGTGCATAATTTAGCAACAGCCGCATCTGAACGTAATCGATCAAAAATGTAACGTCTGGTAGCAACTGAGTCACTTTTGCTTTTAGTGATTAATGGTTCAATATAACCCCTTAATTCCTTAGCCTTAGCCAGAGTCGTTTTGACAATCTCATGCTCAACCAATGAAGAGCACATATTAGAAAACATTGCTTTTCTATGGCTGGAAGTTCGGCTAAACTTTCTGCCTGAATTTCGATGTCGCATGGTTTAAACTCCTAAATTTATTCGCCTAAATTAGCCGGTGGCCAATTCTCAAGCGTCATACCTAACGATAATGATTTTGATGCAAGTACATCCTTAATTTCAGTTAATGATTTCTTGCCTAAGTTAGGTGTTTTTAATAGCTCATTCTCTGTCTTTTGTACCAAGTCACCAATATACATAATGCTTTCAGCTTTAAGACAATTCGCAGAACGTACCGTTAACTCAAGATCATCGACCGGTCGAAGTAAAACTGGATCAAAATCAGTTTTTTCCTTTTTCTCAGCTTGTGATTTTTCAAAATCTAAATCAACAAATGAGCGCAATTGATGCTGAAGTATTGTTGCAGCAATCCGAATTGCTTCCTCAGGATCTAAAGCACCATTTGTTTCTAGATCAATTGTTAACTTATCTAAATCGGTTCTATTTTCAACCCGGGCGCTATCAACTGAATAGGCAACTCGTTTTACAGGTGAATATGACGTATCAATTTTCAACGTTCCAACTGATTTGATGGGTAACTCATCTTCCATACGAACAGGTTCAACATTCGCATGGAATCCAACACCCTTCTTTACAGTAAGCTGCATATTTAGCTCGCCCTTTTCATTTAAGTGAGCAATAACATGGTCTGGGTTTATGATTTCTTGATCATGCGATAGTTGTATGTCACCTGCCGTTACCACACAAGGTCCCTTCTTTGATATTTGCAAAACAGCCTCTTCGCCAACAGGCATATTAATAGCAACCTGTTTCAAATTTAGGAGAATTTCAATAACGTCTTCTTGTGAGCCTTCAATTGTACTAAATTCATGGGCTACATTGTCAATGTGAACTTCGGTAATAGCACTTCCAGGGATTGAAGAAAGGAGAATTCGTCTTAAAGCATTACCTAAAGTATGGCCATACCCTCTTTCTAGTGGTTCTAAAACAACACGAGAATGAAATTCATTCGTGGATTCTACTTTCAGAACCGACGGGGTGAGCATATCGTTTATAAATGATGTGTACATTCGGCCTATTCTCCGCTTTTACTTAGAATAAAGTTCAACAACTAAATTAATATTATAGTTGAATGAGATATCTTCTATCGTCGGATAATAATTATATGTTCCACTAAACGCAGACGCATCAACATTTATCCAATCGCATGGTGCACGTTGTTCCGATAAAGCAATCGCTGCTTGAATTCGGTTTTGTCCACGTGCTTTCTGGCGAATGGTAATCACATCACCAGGAGAAACATGATAAGAAGCTATGTTCACTACTCGGTCATTAACCATGACTGAACGATGTGAAACAATTTGTCTTGCTTCAGCTCGTGTGGTTGCAAATCCCATACGGTAAACCACATTATCAAGCCGACTCTCAAGCAAAACGATCAGATTTTCACCCGTAGACCCTTTTAAGCTTGATGCCTTTATATAATAATTTCTGAATTGTCGCTCAAGAACACCATATAGATGACGTATCTTTTGCTTTTCACGTAATTGGTGACCATAGTCACTGATTCGTTGCTTTGCATCAGCATGCATACCGGGTGGTCTTTTCGCTTTACATTTTGTTTCAAAATCTCGTACGCCACTTTTATGCATCAAATCGGTGCCGAGTCGACGAGACAGTTTACATTTAGGACCAGTATATTTAGCCATTATCTTACTCCAAAATTCCTAGACGCGTCGTTTTTTAGGTGGTTTGCATCCATTATGTGGAATGCCAGTAACGTCGGTAATTTCTGTTATTTTAAATTCCTGAGAAATTAATTCTCTCACGGATGATTCACGTCCTGGTCCAGGACCATGAACAAAAACCGCAACGGTTTTAACCCCATACTCTTTTGCATCAACAGAAGCACGTTCTGTAGCTATTTGAGCCGCATATGGAGTGCTTTTTCTTGAGCCTCGGAATCCCGACCCGCCCGACGTTCTCCAACATAACGTGTTACCATGTTGGTCAGTGAACGTAATAATTGTATTATTAAAAGACGCGTGTACATGAACATGTGCATGCACTACTTGTGCTTTCTTCTTCTTTACTGATGTTTTTTTCGTAGCCATTATCTATACCTAATTAACTTGATGTACTTTTGCGACGCCCTTTACGGGTACGGGCATTCGTTTTAGTCCTCTGACCACGTAAAGGAAGACCTTTACGATGTCTTTGACCACGGTAACATCCCAAATCCATCAATCGTTTGATGTTCATTGTGACAATACGGCGGAGATCCCCTTCGACTGTTAGATTTGCGATTTCATTACGGATAGTTTCCAATTGATCATCACTTAAATCCGATACTTTTGTAGCGGGGTTGATATTACAATTTTCACAAACCTTTAAAGATGAGCTTTTCCCAATTCCATAGATATAGGTAAGCGATATACTTATATGCTTATTATCTGGAATGTTTACACCGACTATACGAGCCATTAATTTCTCCGAACCATTAATGTTCTGTCAAAAGGACAGAAGAATACTATTAATAAACAAAAAAATCAAGTATTAACCTTGTCTTTGTTTATGCTTAGCGTCCTTGCATATCACACGAATAACACCATTTCTTTTAATGATTTTACAGTTTCTGCAAATGCGTTTCACAGAAGTTCTTACTTTCATGGTTTAACTCCGAATACAATATTAAAACAAGCCAGGCAATTTAGTACCTTTAAAATTTGCCTTTTTCATCAGTGAATCATATTGCTGACTCATTAGATGAGCCTGAACTTGTGCAATAAAATCCATAATAACAACCACAATAATCAGCAAAGATGTGCCTCCAAAATAGAAGGGGACATGCCAAGTATTCATCAAAAATTGGGGCAATAAACATACTACTACGAGATAGATTGACCCAACTAAAGTAAGCCTTGTCATTACTTGATCAATATATCGAGCTGTTTGCTCACCAGGTCGAATTCCTGGGATAAACGCGCCAGATTTTTTTAAATTCTCTGCAGTATCCTTAGGATTAAATACCAAGGCTGCATAGAAAAATGCAAAAAATATAATGGCAGCTGCATACGATATCATATAGATGGGCTGACCAGGTGTTAACATTAATTTAATATCTTCAAGCCAAGATAATGAGCCATTCTTTGCAAAAAACTGGGCTAATGTAGCAGGCAGAAGAATAATACTTGAAGCAAAAATGGGGGGAATAACACCCGACATATTGATCTTCAAGGGAAGATGACTGCTTTGAGCTGCATATACCTTGTTTCCTTGTGTTCTTTGAGCATAATTGACACGTATTTTTCGTTGCCCACGCTCCATAAACACAACAAATCCAGTAACAATCGCTACAACAACTGCAAGAAGTATCAGCGTGATACCTTGCATTTGCCCTTCTCTCACTTGTTGGAAAAGAGAAGATAATGCGGCAGGAAGACTTGAAACAATACCAGAAAAAATAATCAGTGAAATACCATTCCCAATACCTTTTTCTGTGATTTGCTCCCCTAACCACATTAGAAACATTGTACCGGTCACTAAAGTACAAACTGCTGTAAAATAGAATACAAAATCAACATGCAATGCTATTTGTTGACCAGCTAACCATCGCGCCATACCTAATGACTGAAATAAAGCTAATATCAGCGTAAGATATCGGGTATATTGATTGATTGTTCTTCTTCCTGACTCACCCTCCTTTTTGAGTTGCTCTAACTTAGGCGAAACAACTGAAAATAATTGGATGATGATGGATGCAGAAATATAAGGCATTATTCCAATTGCAAAAACAGTAACTCGGGATAATGCGCCGCCGGAAAACATATTAAAAAGGCCAAATATCGTGTTTTGCTGCTGAGCAAAGAAATTAGCTAGTTTTTGTGGATCAAGTCCCGGTACCGGAATATGAGCACCTAGCCGGTAAACCATGATACCTATGATGACAAAAAGTAATCTATTTTTTAACTCTGTCAGCCCGCTACCTAGGGACGGAAGATTTGTTTTGGCCCTATCTTTCATTATTATCCTTCAATCTTTCCACCGGCTTTTTCAATTTCCGCTTTAGCACCTTTGGTAACTCGAATACCGACAATGTTTTTAGCAGATTTCAATTCACCACAGGCAATTATTTTAACGTGTTTAACATCATTTTTTATTAAACCTGCCGCTTTCAACGATTCCATCGATACAACATCACCAGGAATTAGATTTAACTCATGCAAACGGATTTCATCTGTAACGAGAGATTTTCTCGATGTAAAACCCACTTTCGGCAACCGACGTTGCAAAGGCATCTGTCCGCCTTCGAAGTTAATTTTATGGTAACCACCTGCTCGTGCTTTTTGACCTTTATGGCCTTTGCCACAAGTTTTACCAAGTCCGGAACCTATACCACGTCCAACGCGTTTTGGGGCAGATTTCGAGCCAGGAGTCGGTTTCAACTCATTCAAATTCATGATGATACTTCCTCTACCTGCAATAAATAATCAATTTTCTTTACTAAACCTAATATTGATGGGTTAGAAACATGAATTACTGTGCGATTCATTTTTCGTAACCCTAATTGGTTAGCTATTTCTATGTGTTGAGGCTTTCGACCTATCAAGCTTTTTATCAACGTCACTTTAATTTTTTTCATCGTTAACCCTCAACTATTTGATCTACTGTCTTACCACGTTTTGCAGCAACGTAATCAGGAGAACCAATATGTCGGAGCGCTTCAATGGTAGCGCGCACGATGTTTCCTGGATTGGTTGAACCAATACTTTTTGATAAAATATTCTTAACACCAAGAACTTCTAATACAGCACGCATCGCTCCACCAGATATGATACCCGTACCTTCGCTAGCAGGTTTCATAAATACGCGGGACGCACCATAGGACCATGTAATTTCATGATGTATTGTGTTGCCTGCAAGTGGAATATAAAACATATTTTTACGAGCTTGCTCAGTTGCTTTTTGAATAGCAAGAGGGACTTCTTTAGATTTACCAAGGCCATAACCAACACGGCCTTTACCATCCCCAACAACAACAAGCGCAGAAAAACTAAATATTCTACCACCTTTTACAACTTTTGCGATACGTCGTACTTGTACTAAGCGTTCGCGATCACCTTCATTTTGATTTTCAATATCAAATGTCATAATGATTCCTTAGAACTCTAAACCGCCTTCTCGAGCACCTTCAGCGACTGCTTTAACTCGACCGTGATATTTGTAACCCGAACGATCAAAAGCGACTCTATTAATGCCCTTTTTGATTGCCCTTTCACCAAGAAGTTTGCCAATATGGTGTGCTTGTTCTACTTTTTTGGTGTTGAGTTTACCTTTTAACTCTTTCTCTAAGGTCGAACAAGATACAATTACTTGCCCACCATCGACAACTTGTGCGTAGATATGTCTGCCACTACGGAATACAACAATTTTTGGTCCGCCTTGGCGTTTCAACATCATTTTGGTCTTTTTTGACCGTCTTTCTCTAGCTTGGTTATTCATTTCTTACCTACTTTTTCTTTGCTTCTTTCTTGACGATTTGTTCATCAGAATAACGGATGCCCTTGCCTTTATAAGGTTCAGGTGGTCTTAACGCTCTAATCTTTGAAGAAACATGCCCAACAAGTTCTTTGTCAATGCCTTTAATGATAAGAACTGTCGCAGAAGGGGTTTCTGCTGTTATTCCTTCGGGTAGATCAAACGCAATCGGGTGTGAAAAACCTAAGGATAAATTAACTTTTTTACCCGCTGCTTGTGCACGGTAACCGACACCAACCAATTCCATAGTTCTAGTAAAACCATCGGTTACGCCAATTACCATATTATTCGTTAATCGACGTGCAGTGCCTGCTTGAGCCCAACCATTGGGATGATCATTGGCAGGTTGAAAATTAATTTGAGAGTCACCATCAATCGTAATTTTTACGAGATGATTGAATTTCTTAGTCAAGGTACCTTGTGGACCTTTAACTTTTATTTCATTGGATGCTAAATTTACCTCGACATTCTTGGGTATTTGCACCGGCGCTTTAGCTACTCTAGACATCATTCACCTCGAATTATTAGGCAACTTCGCATATTATTTCACCACCAATACCTAACTGTTTAGCAGCTAGATGGCTCATAATACCCTTTGAAGTGGTTAAAATTGCTATACCAAAACCTGCAACTGGTTGAAGTTTGTTGCATGGTAGATATTTCCTAATACCTGGACGGCTAATTCTTCGTATACGTTCAATAACAGGACGTCCTCTGTAATATTTTAGCTCGATGCGAATATGCTTTTTGTTATTGGCAGCGTCAATTTCTTCACAACTCGCAATATAACCTTCATCGAGTAGAACTTTCGCGATTCCGAGCTTTATTTTAGAAGCAGGTATATCAACAGCTTTATGATTGGCTATCTGCCCATTTCGAATTCTTGTTAGCATATCTGCTATAGGATCATGCATACTCACATTTACTCTCCAATACTTTACCAACTCGACTTACGGCCGCCAGTCACATTCCCAGTCATCAATAACTGGCGCAAACAAATTCGGCATAGTGCAAATTTTCGATAGACAGCATGTGGTCGTCCACATTGCTGGCAGCGTTTTGTAATTCTTGATGGACTCGAATTAACTGGCAACTTTGAAATTTGTTCCTGCAATTCGAGAACCTTATCAATATCAGTCTCTTTCTTAATCGCTTTTCTTAATGCGTTACGACGCTCGCGATATTTCTTTTCCAATTTAATGCGTTTTTGTTCACGCGCAATCATTGATGTTTTAGCCACAGATCTACCCTTTAGTTTTTATCTTTTAATGGGAAGTTAAACGCTTCTAATAGCGCTTTAGCTTCCTCGTTTGTTTTAGCAGTTGTTGTAATGCAAATATCTAAACCACGAATTTTATCAATTTTGTCGAGATCAATTTCAGGGAATACGATTTGTTCTTTAATTCCCAAACTATAATTACCTGTGCCATCAAATGACTTAGGGTTTAGCCCTCTAAAATCTCTAACGCGAGGCAAAGATATGTTAATTAGTCGATCAAGAAATTCATACATTCTATTTGCTCGTAAAGTGACTTTACAACCAATTGGCCATCCTTCACGTATTTTAAATCCAGCAATCGATTTTCTAGCGTTCGTCACGATTGGCTTTTGGCCAGAGATTGCTGTTAAATCTTCAACAGCATGATTCATCACTTTTTTGTCACCAACTGCTTCGCCAACACCCATATTAAGGGTAATTTTGGTGATTTTGGGCACTTCCATAATTGAGTTATAACCAAACTTCTTCATCATGTGATCAACGATGGTTTCTCGGTATAATTGTTTTAGCCTTGCCATATTTGTTTCACCTTCAGATTATGCTATATCAACGAGTTCGCCGTTAGACTTGAAATATCTAACCTTTTTGTTGTTATCCAGGTACTTAAATCCAACTTTATCCGCTTTGCCAGCTACTGAGTTGTAAATAGCAACATTCGAAATATGAATTGGCTTTTCTGTGGTTTTGATACCACCCTGTTCATTAACATTGGGATTTGGTTTAACGTGCTTTTTCACTAAATTTGCACCTTCAACCGTCACTGTATCACCAGAAACTAGCTTAACAGTTCCAATATGACCTTTACTTCTACCAGCGATTACGATAACAGTATCACCCGACTTAATTCGTTTCATTGCAACATCCTCTATAACACTTCGGCGGCTAATGATATAATTTTCATAAACTTATGCCGCAATTCATATAATACGGGGCCAAATATACGCGTACCGATTGGTTCATATTGGTTATTTAATAATACAGCCGCATTCCCATCGAATCGGATTAACGAACCATCACCACGACGAACACCTTTTGCTGTTCTTACAACAACTGCATTCATAACAGCGCCCTTCTTCACCTTACTGCGTGGTATAGCTTCTTTAACACTAACCTTGATAATGTCACCAACCCGGGCATATCGTCTGTGTGATCCACCTAATACCTTAATGCACATGACTTTGCGTGCGCCGCTGTTATCGGCAACATCAAGCACAGTTTGCATTTGAATCATTTTTTTCTCCAGCTAACTCTGATCCAAAAAGGTTGGCGATTATAACAACCTTTTCGAAAATTTTAAAGTGTTTACGATAAAACTTCGATAAGAACCCAAGACTTGTTCTTTGCAATAGGACGAGTTTCTTGGATTTTAACAGTATTACCTTCTTGAGCAATTCCTTTTTCATCATGCGCAGACAACTTTGTGGTTCTACGAACATATTTTCCATAAAATGGATGCTTGACCAAACGTTCAACCAACACAACAATTGTCTTGTCCATTTTGTTGCTAACTACTTTGCCGATTACTGTTCTAGCTCGAGAAGAACTTTCTGCTGCTTTTACCATCTTCTTATCCTGCCTTTTGCGTAATAATCGTTTTGATGCGAGCAATTGATCGACGAATTCTTTTAAATTCATCTGTTCTTTCTAAACTGCCATTCGCTCGTTGAAAACGAAGTTTAAATTGCTTCTCTCTAAGGTCTAATAATTCTTTATTAAGTTGTTCAACGCTTAGCTCTTTAAGTTCTTGTGCAGTTAGCATTACATCACCTTTCTTTCTTCAAATGATACTTTAAAAGGTAATTTAGCCTTGGCGAGATCAAAAGCTTCTTGAGCTAACTCTCTGCTAACACCTTCCATCTCAAAAAGAATTTTACCGGGTTGAATTTGCGCTACCCAATATTCAACATTACCTTTACCTTTACCTTGACGAACTTCAAGTGGCTTTTTCGTAATTGGCTTGTCTGGAAACACTCGAATCCAAATTTTACCACCCCGTTTAATATGACGAGTCATTGCCCGACGTGCTGCTTCAATTTGACGAGCTGTTAAACGGCCTCTTTCTACAGCCTTCATACCAAATTCGCCGAAATTTACTGTGCTACCGCGATGCGCAAGACCACGGTTACGTCCTTTCATTTGTTTTCTATATTTCGTTCGCTTAGGTTGTAACATGATAAACCTCTTTTACTGACCGCTGTTTTCTGCTTGAGCTTTCTGAGGAATTATTTCACCCTTGAAAATCCAAACTTTAACACCAATAATTCCGTAAGTTGTTTTAGCTTCAGCTGTGCCGTAATCGACATCAGCTCGGAATGTATGCAAAGGAACTCTACCCTCGCGATACCATTCGCTACGCGCTATCTCAGCGCCGCCCAAACGACCACTAACACAAATCTTCACGCCTTTTGCACCCGATTTCATGGCAGTATTCACAGCTCTTTTCATCGCTCGTCTGAACATGACGCGCTGTTCAAGTTGTTGTGCAATACCTTCGGCAGCTAACGTAGCATCCAGTTCAGGTTTTTTGACTTCATCAATATTTAAATGAACTGGAATGCCTAGTCGTTTAGAAATTTCGGCACGCAATGTCTCTATGCCACCACCTTTTTTGCCGATGATAACGCCTGGACGTGCGGTACGTATTTTAATAATCGCTGTATTCGCAGGTCGATCAATTTCAATTTTGCTAATCGCTGCGCTATACAATTTCTTTTTGAGGAATTTTCTCAAATTGACATCTTCATTGAGTAATTCCGCATACTTCTTATTAGCATACCAAGTTGAATTCCACTTTTTAATGATTCCAAGACGTATGCCTATCGGATTAACTTTTTGACCCATTACTCATCCTCATCAGAAACGACAATTTTTATATGACAGGTTCGCTTCAATATACGATCTGCTCTACCTTTTGCACGTGCATTTAAGCGTTTTAATGTTGGCGCTTCATCAACTTGAACGCGAGATAATTTAAGTTCATCGATATCCGCACCTTCATTATTCTCAGCATTCGCAACAGCTGACTCAAGTAGTTTTAGCATTAATTTTGCACCTTTTTTGGCTGTAAACCTCAAGACATCTAATGCATCAGCAACTTTCATATTGCGAACCATGTCTGCAATTAAACGACCCTTTTGTGCCGAAAGTGGAGCATTTTTTAAGCTAGCTTTTACTTCAATCATGGTATTTACCTACCTTTCGCTTTTTTATCTGCTGCATGACCACGGAATGTTCTAGTCAGAGCAAATTCCCCTAATTTATGGCCAATCATGTTATCGGTTACAAATACAGGAACATGATCTTTACCATTATGAACAGCAATTGTTAGATCGATCATTTCAGGAATAATCATCGAACGCCGTGACCAAGTTTTAATAGGTCTTCTATCTTTAGACTCATTCGCTTTAATCACTTTTCTCATCAGATGTGTGTCGACAAATGGGCCTTTTCTTAATGAACGAGACACTGTTATATCCTCTTAATTACTTTCGTTTCTTTGCACGTCTGACGATAAATTTGTCAGTTAATTTATTGTTTCTAGTTTTATAACCTTTAGTCGGAATACCCCAAGGCGTTACCGGATGACGTCCCCCCGAAGTTTTTCCTTCACCACCGCCATGGGGGTGATCAACAGGGTTCATAGCAACACCACGGACAGTTGGTCTAATACCACGCCACCGTTTTGCGCCTGCCTTTCCAAGAGCACGAAGACTATGTTCACTATTGCTGACTTCACCAATGGTCGCGCGGCAGGTATTTAATATTTTTCTAACCTCACCAGAACGCATTTTTATCAACACATAGGTTGACCCTTCATTTCCCAACACTTGACCACTGCTGCCAGCACTTCTTAAAAATTGTGCACCTTTGCCAGGCTTATTTTCGACACAGTGTACTGTCGTACCTAGGGGAATATTTTTTAGTGGTAACGAATTTCCTACACTAATAGGAGCTTTTTCACCACTCACAACCATATCACCCTTTTTTAGGTGTGAAGGGGCAATAATGTACCTCTTTTCGCCATCTTTGTAAACTACTAAAGCAATAAAAGCTGTGCGATTAGGATCATATTCTATACGTTCAACTTTTGCTTCAATATTATCTTTTTGTCTTTTAAAGTCGATCACGCGATATTTTGGACGTGTACCACCGCCAATGTGGCGTACAGTTATCCGTCCAGTATTATTACGACCGCCAGTTTTACAGTTTCGCTCAAGCAAAGTCGATTCTGGCTTGCCTTTATAAACATCACGGGATACTCTTATTTCTCCACGGCGACCTGGAGAGGTCGGTTTTGATTTTAATATTGCCATGAGTACTTACCTTATTCACTAACCGTAAAATCTATATCATATTCCGGATAAAGCGTGACATACGCCTTTTTCCAGTCACTACGTTTTCCTTCATGTTGGCGGAAACGTTTTGTTTTACCTTTCATGATGACAGTGGAAACATTTTTAACCTTTACGTTAAACAAATTTTCAACCGCCTTTTTGATTTCAGCTTTTGTCGCTGATTTCAAAACTTTGAAAGTAAACTGCTTCAATTTTTCAGCAACAACAGTCGACTTTTCAGAAGTATGAGGTTGTTGAAGCACCATAAATAAACGTTCTTTGTTCATTGAAGTTTCTCCTCGATTTTTTTAAGCGCTTCTTCAGTGATAACAACGTTGTCATACTTAAGGAGAACAACAGGATCAACTCCTTGCACATCAATCACAAGAAAATCTATCAGATTACGTGATGCAAGATATTCATTTTCACCAAGATCGGCCATAACAATCAGTGCATTTGTTAATTGCAACTCATTGATTTTCTGTATAAACGCTCTTGTTTTTGGTGACTCTACTTGAAAGTCGCTCACAATTTTAAGCGCTCCGTTTCGATTAAGCTCAGCCAATAAACTGCGCATGGCAGCTCGATACATCTTTTTAGGAAGCTTTTGACTGTAGTCTCTCTTTTTGGAGGCAAATGTAACACCACCACTACGCCATAATGGACTGCGGATTGTACCAGCTCTCGCTCTACCAGAGCCCTTTTGACGCCAAGGTTTTTTTCCACCGCCGCTTACTTCTGAACGGTTTTTTTGAGCACTATTACCGCTTCGTGAGTTCGCCAAATATTTACAAACTGTTTGATGTACAAGTCCCTCATTAAATTTAACATCAAATATCGTTGTATCAAGAGATACCTTTTTATTCGTGTCAACTGTTTGTACTTGCATTATCTATCTCCTGTCGATTTCTTTAAAGCTGGCGTTATGACAACTTTAGTGCCAGGTGCGCCAGGGATAGCACCTTTAATTAATAGCAAGTTTCGTTCACTATCTATTTTTACTAGTGATAGCGATTGAGTGGTACACGTCTCATTACCCAAATGCCCAGCCATTTTTTTACCTTTAAACACGCGACCGGGAGTTTGGTTCTGACCAATTGAACCAGGAACCCTATGTGAACGAGAGTTACCATGGGTTGCATCCTGTGTTCTAAAATTATGTCGCTTCACAGTACCTGCATAGCCTTTACCTTTCGAAGTTCCAGTAACATCGACAAATTTTATGTCAGCGAATACATCTGAGACATTTAGTACTTGACCAAGCTCAAATGTTGCTATGTCATCAATTCGAAATTCTTTAACAATATCACCAGGTTCAGATTTTGCTTTCGCTAAATGTCCTGTCATTGCCTTATTTACATGGCTGGCTTTCTTTTCACCGCCTGTTAATTGCAATGCTGTATAACCATCATTTTCAATTGTCTTGATTTGTGTGACTCGATTTGGCACTACTTGAACAACTGAAACTGGAATGGACAGCCCATTGTCATCAAACACACGAGTCATGCCTACTTTTCGGCCCAATAACCCTATTGTCATCATCTACCTCTTCTCTAATCCTGTCTCAGCCATCAGTTGTCATCCAAACTAATCTGAACATCAACACCCGCTGCAAGGTCCAATTTCATTAAAGCATCAACTGTTTTTTCAGTTGGTTGGACAATAACAACTAAGCGCTTATGCGTTCTTATTTCATATTGATCACGTGCATCCTTGTTAACGTGAGGTGAAATTAGCACAGTAAACTTCTCCTTTTTAACAGGGAGAGGAATGGGGCCTCGAATTTGCGCCCCAGTTCGTTTAGCTGTCTCAACTATTTCACCAGTCGATTGATCAATAAGTCGATGGTCAAAAGACTTTAACCGTATTCTAATGCTTTGACTGTTACTCATAACTTATTACTCAACAATTTTAGAAACAACGCCAGCGCCAACTGTACGGCCACCTTCACGTATCGCAAAACGCAAACCTTCATCCATCGCAATCGG